>OMUD01000213.1 GCA_900314125.1 uncultured Prevotellaceae bacterium
TTAGTTGCGAGGGCAGGACTCGAACATGCGACCTCCAGGTTATGAGCCTGGCGAGCTACCAACTGCTCCACCTCGCGATATGAATTTTGTGAAACGAAACATCGTCTCTCAAAACTTTTGCAAAGGTACGAAAAAAAAGACTTGTGTGCAAATATTTTGGCAAAAAATACGTCTTTTATGTAAAAAATAGCGTGAAGGGATTGTGAATCAGAACATAAAAAAAGGGACATCTGCTGTTGCAAAGTCCCTGTTCGAAATCATTCAGCCTTATGGTGCTGGTTGATTACTTTCCGTGGTGTTCGCTTGAAACAGTGAGCGATTTGCGACCCTTCTTGCGACGGGCTGCTAACACTTTGCGACCGTTTGCGGTCTGCATGCGAAGACGGAAACCATGCTTGTTCACTCTCTTGCGATTGTGAGGTTGGAATGTCCTTTTCATTTTTTAAATTATTTAATTGTTTTTATTTCTTTTATTTTTATATGTCATTGCGGTCAATGGGGAGGGCAAAAAAGGAAAAAACACATCAGTTTTTCCGTTCTGCAACCTGACCATACCAAAACGAGTTGCAAAATTAGTGATTTTATGTAAAATAACAAAAAGATATCACCTTTTTGACTAACTTTTTTTGAGATTTTATGAAAAATACTTAATTTTGCAAAGATTTTGAGGTGTATAGAGAACAAAATTGTAATTTATTAATAATTAAAAACGAAGCTAATATGTTAGCAGGTGACATTAAGAAGAATGTTTGCTTACGATTGGATGGTCGTATCTATGTGGTTATCGACTTTCTGCACGTTAAGCCAGGAAAAGGTAACACAGTGATGAGAACTAAACTTAGGGACGTGCAGGACGGACGTGTGCTTGAGCGTACTTGGATTGTGTCCGCTAAGTTGGAGGATGTTCAGGTTGACCACCGTCAGTTCCAGTACCTCTATAAGGAGGGTGACGACCTCGTTTTCATGAACAACGAGACTTTCGAACAGGTGAACATCAATAAGAACGTGATTGAAGGTGTGGATTTCCTCAAGGAAGGAGAGAATGTGATGGCTTCCATCGACTCTGCAACCGACACCATCCTGACCGTGGAGATTCCGGTGAAAGTGGTGCTTAAGGTTACTTACACCGAGCCAGGCGTGAAAGGCGACACTGCTACTAACGCAACTAAACCAGCTACTGTGGAAACTGGTGCACAGATTCGCGTTCCGCTCTTCATCAATGAAGGCGACTTGATCGAAATCGACACTCGTGACGGTTCTTACGTTACACGTAAGTAATGTTCCGAGCCACTGTTTAAACAATAAAGCAATGTACATCTGTGCATTGCTTTTATTGCTTAATAGTTGAGATGCCTATATGAAGGGCAACAAAATCTGTTTTTTTTTTACAAACCCTAATTCTAATCTTATGAGAAAATTGCATTCTTTCGTGGTGATGTTAACGCTCACCCTTATCGCATCTTTTTGCCTCACACAACAGGCGGTGGCCCAAAACCTTAATTACGTGGAGCGCCTGGTAAAAACCGGCAAAATCAGTAACAACGCAATTTCGAAGTCTTCGCAACTGATTGTGGTGCTGCAGTCGAAGAATAACTACAGGAAAGCTAATCTCCATACTTACGAAAAGACCAATGGCAAGTGGAACCGCGTGATGACTGTATATGACGTGAACCTTGGTAAGAATGGAATGGCGAGAAACAACTCCAAGAAAGAGGGCGATGGAAAGACCCCAGAGGGACTTTTCGGCATATCTTCTGCGTTTGGAAAGAAAAACGATGTAGGAGCAAAGCTTCCATTCTATGAACTCAGTGGCAATCAGTATGTGTGGGTGAGCGATGAGACGTCTAAGCTTTACAACACCATCGTAAACGATAAGAAAGGTGAGTTCAGGAACAGCAAGAACGAAATACTCAATGATTATGCCGAGGATCTCTATAAATATGCCATCGTCGTTGACTACAACATGAATCCGGCTGTAAAAGGAAAAGGCAGCGCTATCTTTATCCATGTGCAGAGAGGCAAGGACAAACCTACGGCTGGATGTGTGTCCCTTTCCCAAATGAAGATGGTAGAGCTGCTGAAATGGCTCAACCCATCCAAGAAACCATGTATCTACATGGGAAAACTTTAACAAGCTGCCGGTATGAAAGTGGTGCTTTTACAGATGGACGTCGAATGGGCGCATGGGAAAGCAAACCGAGAGAAAGCGGAACGGATGATTCTGGGGTGCCCCGGCGCAGACTTATATGTCCTGCCTGAGATGTTTTCTACGGGATTTGCTGTTGAGCCGGAGGCTTGCGCGGAACAAAACGGGGAATCGCTGGAATGGATGCGAGAGATGGCCAGACGCACGCAAGCGGCAGTTTGCGGCAGCGTGGCTGTGAAGGCTGATGATGCTTTCTACAACAGAATGTATTTCGTCAAACCCGACAGGGAGGTGGTGGCATACGACAAACGCCATCTTTTCACTTACGGCGGTGAGCAGCTGCGTTACGAAAAAGGAATGCAGCGGAAGGTGGTGGAATGGAGAGGATTCAAGTTCTTGTTGCAGGTGTGCTATGACCTGAGGTTCCCCGTGTTTGCCAGAAACGTGGACGATTACGACGTGGCTGTCTATGTGGCCAACTGGCCTGAAAGCAGAAGGAGGGTGTGGGACATCCTGCTCAAGGCAAGGGCGATAGAAAACCAGTGCTATGTCTTAGGCGTCAACAGGGTGGGAAACGACCCTGTATGCCAATATGATGGTGGGACAGTGGCTGTATCGCCCTACGGAAAGGTCATAGCAGAATGTGGAGACACAGCAGAAGAAGGGTGTGTGGTGGAGCTTGACAAGGAAAGTCTGAACGCTTTCAGAAAGAAATTTCCAGTTCTGCTCGACCGGGATGAATTCTCACTGATTCGGTGATTTGAGGTGCTGAAGGGCTTATTATGATAAAAAACCATAATTTCAGTATCGCTACAGCACTTCTTTTTCTTTTTTCTCACATATTTGTTGTAACTTTGCAAAGCTTTTTGTCCTACGACGGCATGGAGACCGTCCGAATGCGTTAGTATTTGTAAATGCTCAAGAAAATCGACATATATGTGCTCAAGAACTTTATGACATTGTTCTTAGGAACTTTTGTCATCTGCATCTTTATCCTTATGATGCAGTTTCTCTGGAAATTTGTCGACGACCTTGTGGGCAAGGGGCTTGAGATGAGTGTGTTGGCTCAGTTCTTTTTCTATGCAGGCGAAACTCTCGTTTCGCTGGCACTCCCATTGGCTATCCTGCTCGCCTCACTTATCTCATTCGGAAATATGGGAGAACGGCTGGAACTTCTGGCTATGAAGGCAGCAGGAATCCCCTTAATCAGAATATTGCAGCCGATTGCTATTTTTATGGTGATTATGGCTGGGGTTTCATATTACTTTCAAGACTATGTCGCACCTCATGCTCAGAGGATGGTCTATCAGATGCTTTTCTCTGTGAGGCAAACCTCGCCTACCATAGACATTCCGGAGGGAGTCTTCTATGATGGAATCGACGGTGTCAACCTCTATGTGAAAGAGAAAAATCCAGAGACCGACATGCTCTATGAAGTCATCATCTATGAGCTCTCTGAAGGCGCTTCAAACGCACATATCATTCTGGCGGACTCCGCATTGCTGGAAACCTCAGCTGATAAGCAACACCTGCTGCTCCACCTCTATTCGGGCGAACAGTTTGAAAACGTGAGGACAAACGCCATGGTCACCAATAATGTGCCATACAGGCGAGAGACGTTTGTCGATAAGCATTTCATCATTGATTTCAACACCGACTTCTCAATGACCGACAATGACTTCTCCAATAACGCCAAGACGAAGAAGATGGGAAGCCTCATTGAGGATATCGACTCTCTCAAAGTGTTGGTGGACAGCACGGCACTGGCCTATTATGACGACATGAAGAGGGGCACACTCCATGTCAGCGGATTCACCAAACAGCGCTTCAATTTCACTCACGGACGGAATGAGGCATTTGAAAACCCTCACCGGCTTGACCGCCTGGCTGTCAGGACCGCCCGAGAGCAAAAGACGGACTCCACCACAGCAGCCGCTAAGGTTGAATGGATTCCAATCAGTTTGGGGGTGAGTCAAGAACGAAAAGAAAAACAAGAAGCGGACTCCATCTATCAAGAAAAAGAGGAGGAGTGTGCACAATTGATGCAAAGACGTGATTCCATCAGAAGGGTTGACACAGATTCACTCTTTCTGGCCATCAATGAGCACAAACAGGCAAACACCGTACACTCTGCTTTGCAGAAAGTGTCGCTGGCTGCTGGCGACATGGAGTTCAGAGCGGAGATGATGAAAGCCCTCAAACGAGACCTCAGGATGCACGAGGTGCAAATCTGGCAGAAAATCACCCTTGCATTGGCCTGCCTCATCTTCTTTTTCATCGGTGCGCCTCTCGGAGCCATCATCCGTAAAGGCGGAATGGGAATGCCTGTGGTCGTGGCTGTCGTCATTTTCCTGTTTTATTACATCGTCAACTCTTTCGGCTCAAACCTTGCCACATCAGGAGCTATTCCTACTTGGCTCGGCATGTGGTTCAGCACCATTGTCTTGGCTCCTATTGCATATTACCTCACCATCAAGTCCAACAACGACTCTGTGGTGTTCAATATCGACACCTACCGCAACTTCTTCAGGAAGCTCTTTGGAATCAAGACAAAGCGGAATGTGTTCAGGAAAGAGGTGATTATCAACGACCCTGATTATGAATCGCTGAAAGTGAGAGTGGAACGGCTCACGCAGAATGCCAAGACATACAGGAGCACTCACCATCTCAACCGCTTCCCGAATTACGTGAATGTGTTCTTCAAGAATGGACGGGATGAGGAGATTGAGAACATCAGCAACGAGATGGAATTCTGTGTGGAGCAACTCTCGAACAGCAAGGACCGGCAGATTCTCAAGTATCTCAATGGATTCCCGGTGATCGACACCTATGCCCATACCGCTCCGTTTAAGGATAATCGCTGGAATAAAGCGGCTGGCTATTTCTTTCCAGTCGGCGTCACATTGCTTTTCAGAATCAGTCGCTTCAGGCGGAGGCTCAGCCGCGACCTTAAGGAAGTGATGAAAACAGGAAAAATCATCTCCCAACTCTGCGGAAAAATCGTGGAAAAACAGAAAACGGAAACTAAATGAAACTTCAGACTTTGACGTTTCAAACAAAATGACTATCTTTGCATTTATAAAAGAATCTTATCATACAGAATATCAGACTAATGTTGGATAAATTGCAATTTGCTAAAATAGAGGATGCCATTGCCGACTTCCGAGAAGGCAAATTTGTCATCGTGGTGGATGATGAAGACCGCGAAAACGAGGGCGACTTCATCACTTCTGCACAGATGATCACACCGGAGAAGGTGAATTTCATGCTTCGGGAAGGCAGGGGCGTGCTCTGTGCACCAATCACCATATCGAGGGCAAGGGAATTGGAACTGCAACATCAGGTGGAGGAAAACACCTCGATGCTTGGAACCCCTTTCACGGTCACGGTAGATAAGCTTGAAGGATGCTCCACTGGTGTGTCTGCCCACGACAGAGCTGCAACGATTCAGGCACTTGCTGACCCTGAATCCACCCCGAAGACATTCGGACGACCAGGACATATCAACCCTCTCTATGCGCAGGACAATGGCGTGCTCCGGCGTGCAGGACATACCGAGGCTGCTGTGGACTTGGCGCGGTTGGCAGGACTACGGCCTGCGGCAGCCCTGATTGAAATTTTGAATCCTGATGGAACCATGGCACGCATGCCGCAACTTATCAAGAAGGCTGAGGAGTTTGGAATCAAGCTCGTGCAGATTAAGGACATTATCGCCTACCGACTTCAAAAGGAGTCGCTTGTGGAGAAAGGCGAGGAGGCTGACCTGCCTACAGACTATGGACATTTCAGAATAATCCCATTCAGGCAGAAGAGTAACGGACTGGAACATGTGGCACTTTTCAAGGGTACTTGGTCCAAGGATGAGCCAGTGCTCGTGAGAATGCATTCAAGTTGCGCCACTGGCGATATCTTCGGCTCTAAACGTTGCGACTGTGGTGAACAGCTCCACCGTTCCATGCAGCTCATAGAGAAGGAAGGAAAAGGAGTGATTGTGTATCTTCTGCAGGAGGGCCGTGGAATCGGACTGATGAACAAGATTGCCGCTTATAAGCTCCAGGAACAGGGATACGACACGGTGGATGCCAACATCCATCTGGGATTTGACCCCGACCTGCGCGATTATGGAGTGGGGGCTCAAATTCTCCGTGAGCTTGGAGTTGGAAAAATCCGACTGATAACCAACAACCCGGTTAAGCGTGTGGGACTTGAAGGCTATGGGCTCGAAATTGTGGAGAATGTGCCAGTGGAAGTTACCCCTAACAAATACAACGAACGGTATCTGCACACCAAGCAGGAGAGGATGGGGCATATCCTTCACTTCAACAAGTGAGTGGAGATACACGCTGATATGCACAGCATTTGAATACAAATTCAGATTGTGAGTAGTGACTCTTTGTGAACCAAAATGTTTTGAATTCAGAAAAGAAAAATCTTAAGATTTATGGATTATAACAACTATCAAAATGGCTATCAGCAGCCTTGGGGCAATCAGCCCTATGCGCAGACAGGAACATCGAATGATCCGATTGTGGTGAATTCTGCGTTCGCTGTACTGATGAGAAAAGTGTATGTGTGGATGGCACTGGCACTCGCTGTCACTGGCCTGACTGCATACGGAGTGGCAAACAGCCCAACACTGGTGGAGATGATTTTCACCAACCAGGCGGCTTTCTGGATTTGCGCCATCATCGAGTTCGGACTGGTCATCGGTCTTTCAGCAGCCATTCATAAGCTTTCGTTTATGACGGCAGCCATCATGTTTGTGGTTTATTCCATTGTCAATGGTGTGACGATGTCGTTCATTTTCATTGCATACACCGCAACGTCTGTCGCCGTCACCTTCTTTATTTCGGCTGGCACCTTTGCGGCACTTGCGCTGGTGGGAGTCTTTTCCAAGAAAGATTTTTCTGCCATCGGTAAGTTCCTGATGTTCGCACTTATTGGTGTTATCATTGCATCTGTGGTCAATATCTTCGTAAAGAGCTCGGGACTGGAGTTCGTCATCTCAATTGCGGGTGTGCTCCTCTTTGCAGGACTGACGGCCTACGACTCTCAAAGAATCAAGGAGAATCTCCAGCAGTATGGTGGTGAGGTGAACGACACAACACAAAAGATTGCTTTGATGGGCGCATTGTCGCTGTATCTTGATTTCATCAACCTCTTCCTCTATCTGCTCCGTTTCCTCGGAAAAGCGAGAGAATAGGAATTTTCAAATGTAAGGTTATCAACAATCAGATTATCAATTCTCAATAAATATTAATTATGCAAAACTTATCTGACCGTTTAAACCGTCTGGCACCATCGGCCACTCTTGCCATGTCGCAGAAAAGCAGCGAGCTCAAGGCTCAAGGTGTCGATGTCATCAACCTCAGCGTGGGTGAGCCGGACTTCAACACACCTGACCACATTAAGCAAGCGGCTATCAAGGCTGTGGAGGAAAACTGGACACGTTATAGTCCTGTTCCTGGCTATCCTACACTCAAGGATGCTATTGTCAACAAGCTCAAGAACGAAAATGGCCTGGATTATAAGCCAAGCCAGATTCTGGTGTCGAACGGTGCAAAACAGTCGGTGTGCAACACACTCATGGCTATTGTCAATCCGGGAGATGAGGTGATCATTCCAGCTCCTTACTGGGTGAGCTATCCACAGATGGTGTTGCTTTCGGAAGGAACGCCGGTGTTTGTAGAGGCCAAGATTGAGCAGGATTTCAAAATCACGCCTGAGCAACTCGAGGCAGCCATCACTCCCAAGACAAGAGCGCTTATCCTCTGCTCTCCTTCCAACCCAACGGGCTCTGTCTATAGTAAGGAAGAACTGGGGGGACTGAAGAACGTGCTGATGAAGCATGAGCGTGTCATTGTTGTGGCTGATGAAATTTATGAGCATATCAACTATGTGGGCTCGCATGCTTCCATGGCTCAGTTCGATGACATCAAGGACCGCGTGGTTATCATCAATGGTGTCAGCAAGGCTTATGCCATGACGGGATGGCGTATCGGTTTCATCGCCGCACCGGAATGGGTGGTCAAAGGCTGCAACAAGCTGCAGGGACAATACACCAGCGGACCATGCTCTGTCAGCCAGAAAGCGGCTGAAGCTGCGTGGAACGGACCGCAGGAGTGCGTGGAGCAGATGCGACAGGCATTCGAACGCCGAAAGAACCTCATCGTGAAGCTGGCTAAGGATATCCCAGGGCTGGAGGTCAACGACCCTCAGGGCGCTTTTTACCTCTTCCCGAAATGCTCATCATATTTTGGAAAGACAGACGGCACCCGCACTATCAACAACTCCACAGATTTCGCTATGTATCTGCTCGAAGTGGGACATGTGGCTACGGTTGGCGGTGATGCCTTCGGTTCGCCAGAATGCTTCCGCATGAGCTACGCCACCAGCGACGAAAACATCGTGGAGTCCATGAGACGTATCAAAGAAGTGCTCTCTAAGCTGCATTGAAATTTCTGATAGACTTATCGGCAGGGTGTGGAATAATCCATACCCTGCTTTTTTTTACCGCCTACAAAAAATCCTGATTCTTTGCGTTTTCTCAAAATTATTCTTTATCTTTGCAAAAGGCGTTGATGTGAACTGGATAAAAGGAATGACAAAGCATATTTATTCCTGTTTCTCAAGGGGTTCCAGGCAAGCCGGATTCTATTAACTGAAACTAAACAACTAATAACTAAACACTATGAAATTTAAAATTACGCTGTTAGCTTTGATGATTGCATCGTTGGGGGCACATGCCCAGACGGATGTGACCAAGTATTTCCTTCAGAACTACGGCTTTGACTCGGATTTCAACTATCCGGCAAGCAGTACTGCCAATGTGGCACAGGAAATTCTTGAGATTCCAGGATGGACTCAGGATTTTATCATGAACTACACCATCACCGGTGTCTATGAGTTTGGATTCAAAGGCACGTTCAATGGTGGAACTGTTCCAGAAAAGGGATATGATGGAGAAGCGGGAGGCGGACTAGCATTATCTACCGGATGGAGTGAGAATATGGCATACTATCAGACCGTGACCCTCCCTGCTGGCGACTATACCATCAAAGTGCCGACATACAACGGAAAGTCCGTCACTGCAGGATTTTCCCTCTTGGCTTGGAGCCCAGGAGTGGGGACGGACGTGGAGTCCACTGTGAATAGTTATCCTGCCAAGCAATGGACGCTCGACCAGATTTCTTTCACCCTCAAGGAGACGACATCTGGAAACATAGTTATAGGTTATAAGGCTGGAGTAAACAACAAGTCGGAGTATTCTGCCAACTTGGTCATCGACTATGTGCAGATCCTCGCTTCCAACATGGCTGTTGACAAGACGGAGCTTAAGGCCACAATCGATGAGGCCAACGGCCAATATGGCGATGGAAGCGGCAACGAGGCGGACGTACTGATGGCTGCGATTACGAAAGCACAGGCTGTTTACGATAATGCTGATGTTGACATGGTGACAGTGATGGAGGAGAACATGGCGCTCAAAGATGCCATCACCGCCTATCGAAAAGCCAACTTAAGCGAGAAAAACCCACAAGACTGCACTTCATATATCGTCAACCCAAGCTTCGAGGACGGCAACAAAGGATGGACAAACACCAACCTTGCTGCTCAGACCAATACTTCATTCTCAAAAAAAGCAGGAACAACCTATATGGAGAAATGGGTGTCGAGCGGAAGTGCGGGCAGCGCAAGCATCATTCAGACACTGAAGAACCTGCCTGTGGGTAAATATAAACTCACCGTTGCGGCGCAGAACCTCACACAATCTTCCACGTCGAAGAAAAATACGGGTGCCTATATCTATGTGAACGACCTGAAGGAAACCGTGTACACTCCGAATGACTACAGCGTGAAATTCACCAACATTACCGGTCAGCCTGAGATTGGATTCGTGGCTGAGAATGCCACGGGCAACTACCTTGCTGTTGACAACTTTAGACTTTATCTTATCGGTTATGTGACCGATGAGGAAATCAATGGGGAACTTGGCCGACTCGTTAGTTTGGCGGAATCCCTTCAGGCCGACATGATGTCCACTTCTGCTGCTAATGGACTGTCTTCTGCCATCAGTGCTGCAGAAGAAGTGCTGACAGGCGCAAAGGACTTTAACACCAATGTGGCGCTGACGCTGAATACGGCCATAGCAAAGGCAACAGAATCCATCAAAGAATATCAGAACCTGCAGGCGGCTATTGATGATGCGGAATCTGTTTACGACGAGGCTAAAGAAGGTGCGCTCGATCTCCTTTCAGAACTCTCTAAAGCCAAATACATGATGACCAACGGTGATGCCACCAGCAACGACATCACTAACGAAATCGAGGCTCTTGCTTCTGCGAAATTGGTGTTCCTTGTGGCAAACGGAACGGGAACTGAGCCGAAAGTTACCACAAAAACCGATTTTATGATTCCTGCAGCACATGGCGGACTTATCAGAGCTACAATCACTGGAACGGGAATCAAGGAAAGAGGAATCTGCTGGAGCACCGAACCAGAACCTACCATCGGCGACCATAGAGAAACCACTTACTACAATCAGAAGGGACTCCTCTTTCATGTACAGGGAATGGAGCCTGCGTCTGTGTATTATGCCAGGGCGTATGCCATTACCAACACCTATGCTGTGGGTTATGGCGACGTGATAAAGGTGGTGACGTTGCCGAACGGCTCCTGTGTGGGAACTTGGGATAATGGAGCACCTACCGAGGCTGCCAACGAACGATGCCGGAAAGCCATTCAGGAAACCATGGATTATCTCAACGAATGGACTGCCATCAAGGGATTCACGCTTAGTGGACATTATGGAGCCCAGACACCTACGGCTGACTGTAGCTACGGTGGATATATGCGTATCGGTCCGAATGCAGGCAACCAGGCTATTGGTACCGTCATCCATGAGACTGGACACGGAGTGGGCGTGGGTACCCACTGGAGATGGAACAACTGCGCTGACAACCGAGCCAACACCACTTATGGAAAATGGCTTGGAAGATGGGCGAACGAAACACTCCACTTCTTGGAGAATACCACTGATGAGGCTGTGTTTATGACAGGAGACGGCGTGCATGGATGGGGCACTGGACCTGGAATCAGCTACGACTGGTTTGTAAACGGTGCGGACAAGGACAAACATCTCCCTGTGCAGTATATTGGTGGATGTGCGTTGCTCTATTCGCTTTATGTTGATGGACTTTGCCCTACATCGGGCTATGCCAACGGTGTGCCGGGATACACCTTCTTCTTTGATGAGAACACAAAATACTGCATCAAGTGTGCGGATGAGGAACGTGGGCTTAACGACGGATTCCTCAGTCAGACGAGAATCGCTTCAACCGTGGGCTGGAAGAAGATTGAATCTCAGGAAGAGCTAGTGGATGAAGCACAGTGGTATTTGGAATTTGTGCCGTCAAGCGGGCATTACCGTTTCAAGAACGCAGCCACGGGCAATTACCTCACACATACCGCTTCTGCCTCGGCCATGTCGCTGAAAGGAACCAAGACACCAGGAGCAGTGCAGAATTTCCAACTTATGCCAGGACGCAATAAGGTTTCGTATAAGGTGGGTGAGACTTCATTCACAGATTATGACTATTGGTTCTCTTGGACAGAAAGCTCCACCAACAAGTCGATGGGCTTCAATGCATTCAGTGAAGTTCTTGGCTATGGTTCCACCAAAATAGAGGATTTCAACTACAGCGACAAGGGAGGAACCAAGCAACGATATATCATCATTCCTGCGGATCAGGTGAAGGAAGCGCTGCCTGCAACCCCAGACGCCATTGGTAGCGTGAATATTGATAATGACCATGTTGGAAATGCAGAGATTTATGGTATCTCAGGCATTCGTCAGAACACCATGCAGAAGGGCATGAACATTATCCGGACAGCAAACGGAAAGGTGAAAAAAGTTTACGTGAAATAAATACGATATAAATACAGTTCAATGTGGGGGTATGTTTGCCCCCACGTTTGATTTTATCTATGCCGAATGGAAGAGCAGTGCTCTAATAATCCAAATAAAAGGACATCCATTGGCTTTTGTCGAATTGAGCTTTTAAAAAAGACTGAATATGAGAAGATTGTTGATGGCATGCATGTTCCTTATGGCACTGATAACTCATGCGAGCAATTATAACATACGTGATTATGGTGCCAAAGGCGATGGTAAGACTCTCGACCACCAAGCCGTGGACCGCGCCATTGAAGATTGTGTGAGTCATGGCGGAGGAAGGGTTGAAGTGCCTGCAGGAACTTATCTTTGTGGCACAATTCATCTGAAGAGCAACGTTGAGCTGCATTTGGCTGCAGGTGCTGTCATCCTGGCTGCACCGGCGGAAATGAAAGCCTACGACGAGGCGGAACCATGGGAAGGACCTGCTTATCAGGATGGTGGACATACCTACTTCCACAACAGTCTTATCTGGGCGGAAAACGAGAAGAACGTGTCCATCACAGGAAGAGGGATGATTGATGGTCAGGGACTCACCCGCCATGACACGGAGAAAGCGGGAATCCTTCAGGGAGGCAGTATTGGTACTGGAGACAAGGCCATCGCTCTGAAGTCTTGCCGAAATGTGCTCATCCGCGACATCAGCATTTTCCGTGGCGGGCATTTCGCCATCATCATCACGGGCTGCGACATCGCCACAATCGACAACGTCGTGATCGACACCAACCGCGACGGTATCGACATCGACTGCTGTAAATACGTCACTGTGTCGAACTGCAAGGTCAATACACCGAACGACGACGCCATCGTGCTGAAAAGCTCCTACGCGCTCAAACGTCCAGTGATGTGTGAGCACATCATGGTCAATAATTGTTTGGTATCGGGCTATAAGCTCGGCACTTTCCTCGATGGCACATACGTGCCTGAGAAAGTAAACTGGGTGTGCGGAAGAATCAAGCTGGGGACAGAGAGCAACGGCGGATACCGCGACATCGCCATCACCAACTGCACCTGCATGTGGAGCAGCGGATTGGCCTTTGAGGAGGTGGATCAGGGAAGGATGGAGAATATCGTAGTCAGCAATATTGCCATGAACCACGTGCACCATTATCCTATCTACATCACCACTGGGTGCCGCAACCGGGGACCTAAAGAGGTGAAGGATGTGTCGTATGGAGGCAACATACAGATTTCCAATGTCGTTGCACAGGATGTGGATTCTCTTGCGGGAATCATAATCACCGGCATGGAAAACCACCCTTTGGAACATATTTACCTCAGCAATATCCGAATCCAGTCGAGGGGAGGTGGAAGTGCAGACCAAATGCGATGGGACTACCGGGAGCAGGGAACCAACTACCCGGAACCGAAGTTTGCAGGAGCAACACCGGCGAAAGGTGTGTTTGTACGACATGCACGTGACGTAAGATTGTCGAATGTCACCTTCACTTTCCAAAAAGAGGATCAACGTCCGGCTGTGGTGCTTGATGATGTGGAGGATGTGAGGCTTGACAATATCTTCACACCCAAGAAACTCACCACCGATGATGTCGTTCTGCGGAACCACTCCAATGTGCTGTTCTGATGAGGAGACCGGTGATGGCCATGCTGTTTTAGGCATCTGAGAACTGCAATTGATAATCAATCCCGAGAAGGGGCGATGGATTTTCTTGATTTGCCTTAAGAAAAAAGTGATTTTTGTTTTGGAATTTAAAAAAAATGCATATTTTTGCATGGTGAGTTATGAAACCACCATTTGAGATTGCATTATTCATGCTGAGTCAGAGAACAGCTGTGGATTGAACCTTAACAACATCCCCCTATGATGAGGACAAACCTTTGCATCGTATTTTTGGTCTTTGCACTCTCTGGAAAAGCACAGACTTTTGAGCTCAGGCAAGTCAACGACTCGCTCCACCATTTGGTGCTTACCACCGGCGAGGAGCAGGATGTATGGGTACTCAGATATCCCGTCTATCGCTTTTGCGTGGCAGATGTGAATGGAGACGGAGTGGAGGAGGCGCTTGTAGGTGTGGTTAAGTCCACCCGATTTTTTAAAGACAAGGGACGGCGCCTATTCATCTTCAAAAACTATAAAGGGCTGGTTCGCCCCTTGTGGATGGGCTCCAGGATAGGCGGCAGTCTCCTTGACTTCAAAGTGGTGGACGGAGTAATCAGATGTATATCGAAAATGGGGACAGACCGCATTTGTGTGGCTGAATTTCGGATGGCTCGGTTCGGACTGGAGTTTGTCCGTTTTCTGGAAGATGGCACGGATGAGAAAAAGGCCTGGGAGGTTTTTCGTCAATGAGGTATGAGGAAAGCCACATTCTGTAATAATTCTCCAAAGCGGATTCGGCAATTGATGCGACAACCTTTTAAAGAACAGCATAATAAGAACCTAAATTTTGAAGATTATGAAAAAGTATCTGTTTTTAGTTTTGTTGACGATGCTGTCGGCCACAGTGTCGGCACAGAAGGCTTCCGTCGTGATTCCTGGTAAAGGGAAGATTGATGTGGAGAAACTCAATCGAAACATCAACATGAAAATGGATGTTTCGCAACTCTCTCTCAGTGAGCTCCGTGTGCTGAGGAACGCCTTTGCTGCAAGGCAGGGATATATCTTCAACAGTGGTGAGCTGCGCAGTCTTTTCAGCCGCACAAGCTGGTATGACCAGAAAATGTACGACCGTTGGTCGTCGGATTTTGATGGTGGTAAAAAGATGCCGCCAATCAAGTATTCGGCTGCAGAGACGGCTTTCATCTCTAAACTCAAAGCTCGTGAAGATCAGCTCAAGAAGCAGAATTTCAAGGCGGCTCCCGGACAGAAAGTGAATGTGGAAAATGTGGTCAACCCTTACCAACTTGAGGACTTTTCGGGCGAATTGAAAACGATGCTCGCAAAAAACGGGTTTGCGATTGTGCAGGACTCCTACGACCAACTTTTCCAGGTGTATGAGAACAATGACTATCGCGACTTCCCGAGTTTTGTCACCACCGACTTGTACCTTCAGGCGTTTCACGTCTATTTCGACGCACTGCTGAGACTGGCGGAGGAGAGCGAGCTCAGTGAACGGGTGCTCGACTTCTCGGAGACGATGAAGCAGACCATGCTCCAAATCAGCGCAAACAATCCTGACCCTGAGATTAGGCAACTGGCAGAATGGGATGCTGCTTATTTCGCTGTGGCGGTGGCGCTGCTGACCGACAAACCTGTCAATGGTGTGCAGGGCGATATGCTTAAGATGGCTGAAGAAGAAGTGAAGAAGGTGAATGATGCGGAACTCGATTATTCTGAATTTCTCAATTACACCAATGTCCCGTTTACTTACAACCTTTTCCGTCCGCGTGGTCACTATACTCGCAGCGAATTGCTCGGACGCTATTTCAGGGGGATGATGTGGCTTCAGACCGTTCCGTTCGGAACCGACAAGCCTGAACAAATGAAGCGGCTCGCCCTACTTGCCGAAACCATGGCTGCTGACGCGGCTCTCAATTCTGAATATAAGCGGATGATGGCTCCTATTGACTATCTCATGGGGGAAATCGACAATGTCAGCGTGTTGCAGGTGGAGGAAGTTATGGATAAGAATGGACTTACTCTCAAGAATATTATTGCAGATGAGGCCAAGATGAAGACGTTTGTGGATGAAATCAACAAGATTGATGAGAAGCAGACGAGAATCAAGCCGAAATTCGAGATGACAAGTCATGTGAAGGTGAACCTCATGCCGCAGCGTTATATGCCTGATGCAGAAGTGCTGCAGGAAATGGTGGATGCTGATAGTCAAATCACAAAACGTGGTGTGTCGAAAGGACTTGACTATTTTGCTGCCATGGGGTGGACCTCAGCTGAGCGTATCCTGCTCGGAGAGCTTCAGGAAGCCCAGAAATGGGATGGCTACAAGCCGAATCTCGAACGGATGAAG
>OMUD01000212.1 GCA_900314125.1 uncultured Prevotellaceae bacterium
GCTATGCTTCTTAGACTTCAAGAATAAATCTTGGAACAGCAAGAACAAAAGAAAGATTACTTCCTATTTGTCGAGTCGTGACAAGATTCAGCGAAGATAAATCTTCTCATTAATAAGAGACAAATTGTCTAAAGCTAATTATTAGAACAACCTATAAAAAATTAAAACGCGGACTTCATGGATTTACACGGATTCTGCAAAAAGTTCCCATAAAGGAATCTTTTCCATCTGCGTAAATCCGCGAACTCCGCGGTTATAAAAATGCGATTTGCTTCAGATAACAGTTAATGTCGAGAACGACAATTATTGATGGAATTTACTTCCGTCGTAAGCCCATTTCATATAAGAAGCTCCCCAGGTGAATCCAGCTCCAAAAGCTGTGAAAATAAGATTGTCACCCTTTTTCAGTTGCTTCTCATACTCCCAAAGGCAGAGCGGCAGCGTACCACCAGATGTGTTTGCAAAATGGTCGATGTTGATCATCACCTTATCTTCCGGCACCCCAATACGTCTTGCCACAGCCGTCTCAATTCTGACATTCGCCTGATGCGGTATAATCCAAGCGATATCGTCTTTCGTGAGGTTGTTTCGTTTAGCAACGATTTCCACCGCATCCGACATATTAGTTACGGCATATTTAAACACAGTTCTTCCTTCCTGATAGAGAAGGTGTTTTCTCTGTTCAAGTTTCTCTGGGGTAGGCCTGCTGGCAGAGCCTGATACTTCGAGGTGAAGAGGGTCATAATGGCTGTCGGTTCTGAGGTATCTGTCGATCAAACCATATTCTTCCGTGGTTCCTTCCATCAACACGCATCCCGCTCCATCGCCGAAGATAGGACAAGTGGTTCTGTCTTCATAGTTGGTGATTGATGTAAGGTAGTCACCTCCACAGACAATAATCCTCTTGCATCTTCCGCTTGAGATGAATCCGGCTCCAACCTCCATTGCATAAAGGAATCCTGCACAGGCAGCTTCCATGTCGAATCCGAATGCGTTTTTGAGCCCGATGTTGCCAATTACAAGTGATGCTGTAGATGGGAAGAGATAGTCAGGCGTGGTTGTTGCGCAGATCACTGCCTCAATGGAGTCAGGGTCAACTTGTGTTTTCTGCAGCAGTTCCTGCACCGCCTTGGTCATAAGGTAGGACGTACCCGCACCGTTTCTCTCGTCATCTTTAAGGACATGGCGTGTTTTCACACCGATACGTTCCATAATCCATTCATCGGAAGTGTCAACAATGGTTGACATTTCATCGTTGTCAAGGATGTAATTAGGTACATATCCTCCCACACCAGTAATGACAGCATTTATCTTGTCCATAAATGGTAAAAATGAAAATTTAAAGTGAAAAGGAAATACGAAACAAGGCTCAAAGTCCTGTCCCGTATTCCATATAATTCAAAAACTTAAATCGCGTCGTTCTTCTCGATAGCCACCTTTCCCCTGTAGTATCCGCAAGCGGAACAAACAGTGTGGTACACATAGAATTCGCCGCAGTTAGGGCAAACAGCCAATGTAGGAGCCACAGCTCCGTCATGAGTTCTTCTCTTACGAGTTCTTGTCTTTGATTGTCTACGTCTCGGATGTGCCATTGTAGTTTAATTTAATTTATTTGTTGAAAATACTTTTTAACTTTTCCCATCTTGGGTCTTCCATTGAATTGTTGGAATCCTCTTGATGGTGTTCTATGTTTTGCCTGTCGTCTTCCGCCATATCCTCATCGTCGCTTCGGGCAACCTGATGCAATCTCATGGATTTCATCACAGCTTCGTTACACATCCCAGGTTCGTGAACTCGCCTGATGGGCATGCTTAAGACAACAAACTGGTAGACAAGGTCTTTCAAGTTTATCTCCGGATTATTCCGGTTGACATACATGATTTCGCCCTCGTCGTTGTCCTCATCAGCCATTGCCACATACAGTTCATTATTGACGTCAATCCGCAATTCGACATCATCAAGACAGCGGTCGCAAGGCGTGGAGACAACACCAAAAGAATGGAATTCAAAATGGAACCTATTGGCATTGATTTTGTCGCAAACCACTTCCGCCTCAACCTTGCCTTTGGTGATCAATCCATTGTATTGACTGAAGAAATCATCATCAATCTCCACCTGAAATGTTTTACCCAGAATGGCAGCGTCATTGAGGTCGATAAGCCCGGATTCACAGACATTCATGCTTGTAAGATTCATCTTGTCGTACATTCAAAGTGCAAATATACGAATAAAAAGTCAAACAGGCGAAGAAACGCCCTTTTTTCTTCCTTTTTCCCATGTTTTTTTCGCATTTTTCCTAAGAAATGGGGTTATTTGGGCAGTTCAATTTTAAAAGTTGTCCCAACACCAATCTCTGACGACTTCACATAAATACGGCCTTTATGATATTCCTCTACAATACGTTTTGCGAGTGAAAGACCAAGTCCCCACCCTCTTTTCTTGGTGGTGAATCCCGGTTTAAACACCGACTTGAACTGGTTCTTGCTGATACCTTTTCCTGTATCCACCACTTCTATATCAACCTTGTTTTCTCCATCAATAACAAAGATATCGATTTTTCCACTTCCCGACATTGCATCGACGGCATTCTTGCACAGGTTTTCCCCCACCCACTCGAACAAGGATGCAACCATATTGACGATGACTGGCTCTTCAGGCAAATGGGCTGTGATCTTCACCTTGTTTGAGGTTCTTTTATCCATGTAGTTGACCACCCTTTCAAGAATCTCGCACAAGTCCTCGGGTTTAGGTTCTGGAATCGATCCGATTTTCGAAAACCTCTCCGCAATTCTCTCAAGCCTTTTGATGTCGTTTTCCATTTCCGGAATAAGTTCATCTTCCGGATAAGCCTCTTTCAAGACAGCCGACCAAGCCATGAGGGATGATATAGGCGTTCCAAGCTGGTGAGCCGTTTCTTTCGAGAGGCCGACCCAAACTTTGTTCTGCTCCGACTTCATCATGGAAAAAAGCGCAAAAATCGCGATGATAACGAAAATGATGACGACAGCAAGCTGAACATAAGGATAGACCGCAAGCCTTTTGAGCATCAGCGATTCATCGTAACAGATTTCAAGATAGTCTCCGCTCTGCTGTTTTTCTGGGTTGATAACTGTGACGGAAGTGTTTTCCTCATTCACAGAATCGCCCAAATTATTCAGCGTGGAATCCTGTTGGAAGCTCAAATTGTCTTCCGGCATATCGAGGTAAATCCTTATCACCCTCCCCGCATTTTTCATATTCTCAGCCAATTGCTTGAGATATTGGACAGAATCCTCATCCTGGCTAAATGTCTTGCCGATATTCCTATGAGTCTGGACATTCCCATCCTGGTCAGTAACAATTACAGGAATGGTGTTGTTTCCGTTAATCACCTTGAGCACCAGGTTAAGATCCGTGTTTTCATCAGCAGCATTGAGCGACCTCATAGCTTCCGCCCAGACTTCCACACTTTTCGTCTCTTCGTTTTGCAAGTCGCTGGTGAGAAAATGCGAAGCAAGCAGAGAAGTGATGGCAATGAGCACAGCCACCACTATCAGCCAGAACTTTATTTTTTTAATTCGTTCAAACATAGCATTCAGAGGTCTCTCGCATAATTTATAAACGAATAAATATAAAAAATATTGCAACCCCCGAACGCATAATAACAACTATGCATCCGGGGGTTCTTTACAACATCAAAGGTGTATGAATAAACCTTGATTATTTTGCATATTTCTTATAATTGGCTTCCATCACCTTGTTCTCAAGGTTGTGATAGCAAGCATACAGCTGGTAGCCCCACTGGTCGGACTGGTCTGGCCAGTTTTGCTCTGCCTTAGAAAGGTACTTCACTGCTTTCTCGAACCAAGGCTTACAAACAGCCTTATTGGAAAAGTTATTGTTGCCGAATTTTGCTGCAGCCGTCCCTGCTCCCATGACGAGCTCAATATGTCCCGGGCAATTTTCATCACCCTCAACGAAAGCATTGTAAGCCTCTTCGTATTTTTCAGAGTTGAAAAGAGAAACAGCTTTGAAATAGTAAGGATACCAGATGTTTTCCTGTTCGTTTCCAGCTTCGTCTTTTGTAGGAGTGGTTCCATCCTTCATCCTCTTGATCATCTCATCACAGATTTTGATAGTCTCATCATACTTTTTGTCGTTGATGGCCTCCTGGGCGAGGTTGATTCCAAAGATATTGATTTGAGGATAGTTATCGAAAGCATACTGGAGATATTTCGTCTCATTAGCCTTATCGCCCTTCTCTTTATACAACGTGATGAGGTCCTGGCAAGCGATAGGTCCGTTAGACGATGTGAGCGACTGTTTCAGCAGCTCCTCAATCTTAGCCTTGTCACCATTGATACCTTTGAGAGCAGTGGCATAAACATAAGGAGCTTCCTTATAGTTCTTGTCAGTATTCTTCAGATCCTGTCCCTCAAACAAAGGAGAGTCGAATGTCTTGAGATAAGCTTCGAGCAACTTCACAGCCGTTTGTGGGTCATCATAGACAAACTGAGTTGCTCCCACAAAAAGGTTAGTGCGACATGCACCGGCGTTTGCTGTGGCCCACTGTTTCTGCACTTCAAGGTCTTTCTCTTTGAGTGGCAATTTGCCCTTCTCGTTAGGAGTCTGAATCAACTTATAATACTTTTCAAATGCGCTGACGATGGCCTCCTCGTTGGAGAAGAACGCTTTCAGGTCCTTGAATTTGTTGCCGTTAGCCTGATACTCTTGGAGCATAATCTGACGGTCATAGAGTGCAGAACGTCCAATCCAGTCCCACGTGCGGTGGTCTTCCGCAGTCTCAGGGTTGTTTCTTGCCTCGTTGACAAGTTCCTTAATCTCCACCCATTTCTCAGCAGGAAGCGTGTTCATATTCTGAACACCATAAGTGATATTCTCAATCTTCCTGAGGTTAGATTTCTGTGCGAAAGAGCTGGCTGTCAAAGCCATGGCCGCACAAATCAAAATTGTTTTTTTCATAATGAAAGATAGATTTAAAAATGTTTGACATGTAATTTCTATTCCTGTCCCTCAGAGATTTCAGTCTCAGAGTTCTCACTTTCATTTATAACGTCATTGTCCTCAATTTTGTTGTCTTCAGTGTCCACAATATTTTCGTCCGTGATTTCATCTTCCTCACTTTCCTCCACATGCGCCACCTTGCAAACGCTGCTGATGACGTCATTGCGTTTCTTGATATTGATGAGAGAGACGCCCTGGGTGTTTCGGCCCTGCTCACGGATTGTGCTGATAGCAAGCCGGATAGCCACACCACTCTTGTTGATAATCATAAGGTCGTCTTCATCCGTAACCGACTTAATGGCAATCAGCTTGCCAGTCTTTTCCGTGACATTAAGGGTCTTGATTCCCTTACCGCCACGCTTGGTGAGACGATATTCTCCAAGAGGTGTCCTTTTGCCGAATCCTTTTTCGCTGACCACGAGTATGTCTTCTGGGAAATCGTCCCCTTCAGCCACAGTCACTTCAGCGGATTCCTCCACCTCAGCAGTTTCAACAGCATCCTCAACCTGCTCTTCAGCAGCAACCTCCTCATCAGCATCACTGTTTTGCTGGTCGAGCAGTTTCCACTGTTCTTCAGAGAGAGCTTCGTTGCACTGCATTACGAGCATTCCGACAGCCTCATCTTCCTCATCGTCGAGCTTCATACCCCTCACACCTGTGGAATTACGTCCCATCACACGCACACCATTCTCGTTGAACCTGATGGCCCGTCCGTTTTTGTTGCCGATGATGATGTCGTCGTTACCCGATGTGATTTTCACTTCTATGACCTCATCGCCCTCATTTAGTTTAATTGCGATCAAGCCGTTGTTTCGAGGTCTGGCATAATTTTCGAACCTGGACTTCTTCACCACGCCCCTCTTTGTGCAGAACATGAGGTTGTGATGTTTCACAAACTGCTCATCGTTGATATCTTTAATACAGATAAATGCCGTGGCTTTGTCATCAGACTCAATATTGAGGAGGTTCTGAACCGCCCTACCCTTGAAGGTCTTGTTCCCTTCCGGAATATTATAGACCTTCATCCAGAAGCACTTGCCCTTGGTGGTGAAGAACATCATGGTGTTGTGGGTCTGAGCTGGGAAGATATATTCAATGAAGTCTTGGTCTCGGGTGGTACCGCCCTTGGCTCCAACTCCACCCCTGCCCTGGATTCTGAATTCAGAGAGAGAGGTGCGCTTGATATAACCAAGATGTGAGATAGTGATGACCACTTCCTCATTAGGATAGAAATCCTCTGGGTTGAAGTTCTCGCTTGCTGTGTAATCAATAACGGTCCTTCTTTCGTCCCCCCACTTGTTTTTCACTTCAATGAGTTCATCCTTCATCACCTTCTTGCAGAGTTCTGGATCGTGGAGAATGGCATCAAGATAAGCGATAAGTTTCTGGAGTTCCTCATATTCAGCATGGAGTTTGTCCTGCTCAAGTCCGGTGAGCTGACGCAAACGCATTTCCACAATGGCCTTAGCCTGAACATCGTCGAGCGAGAAGCGGCTCTTCAAGTTTTCGATAGCTTCTTGCGGAGACTTGGCGGCACGAATAATGTGCACCACCTCATCAATGTTATCAGAAGCGATGATCAGTCCTTCGAGAATGTGCGCTCTTTCCTCAGCCTTTCTCTTGTCGTATTTAGTCCTGCGGATAGTCACCTCATGACGGTGCTGCACGAAATAGTTGATGCATTCCTTGAGCGAAAGGAGCTTTGGCCTTCCTGAGTTATTCTCTGAAGCACCGACAAGTGCAATGCAGTTGACGCTGAAGCTCGACTGCAAGTCTGTCATCTTGTAGAGCTTGTTAAGAATGACATTGGCATTAGCCTCCCTCTTCACATCGATGACGATACGCATACCTTCGCGGTCGGATTCATCGTTGACATTGCTGATACCCTCAATTTTCTTTTCGTTGACAAGGTCAGCAATTCGTTTGATCAACTCAGCCTTATTGACGTTGTAAGGAATTTCGTGTACAACGATTTTCTCATGTTGTCCCTCGTTTTCGATTTCGGTTTTAGAGCGAATAACGATACGTCCCCTACCGGTTTCGTATGCGTCTTTAACTCCGTCGATACCGCATATGATGCCACCAGTAGGGAAATCAGGCGCTTTGATATAGCGCATAAGTCCATCGGTGTCGATATCAGGGTTGTCAATCATAGCCACACATCCATCAATGACCTCACCAAGATTATGTGTTGGGATGTTGGTTGCCATACCCACGGCAATACCTGTAGCTCCATTGACGAGGAGGTTAGGAATACGAGTTGGAAGCACTTTTGGTTCTTTGAGAGAGCCATCGAAGTTATCTTCAAAATCGACAGTATCCTTATAAAGGTCGTCCATCATGGCCTCGCCGATACGGTTAAGCCTTGCCTCCGTGTACCTCATTGCGGCCGCACCGTCACCATCAACAGAGCCAAAGTTTCCCTGTCCATCAACAAGGCAGTATCTCATTGCCCAATCCTGAGCCAGCCTGACGAGAGCTCCATACACAGAAGAGTCACCATGCGGGTGGTATTTACCGAGCACATCACCGACGATACGCGCACATTTCTTATATGGCTTATCGTAAGTGTTGCCAAGTTCCATCATTCCGTAGAGGATACGTCTGTGTACCGGCTTGAATCCATCTCTCACATCAGGCAGGGCACGCGATACGATGACCGACATAGAATAGTCTATGTAGGATTTCTTCATCGACTCATTGATGTCCACCTTAATAATTCTGTCTTGTTCTTCCAACATTTTTACAAAAACTTAATAATACGTAATAATCTTTTGTAAAGTTAGCTAAAAAAAACGGAATGATGAAATATTCGTAGGTTTTTCATTCAAAAATGAGGTTAAAAAAGATTAAAGAGGCCGTTTTTGGCTCCTAAGAGGCCGTATTTTGCATTTTAGTATCAAAATCGGCCTTTTCAGCTTCCACCCTTAACACAGTACAAGAAGTCGTCAGGGCTCATATAAAGCGACGCAGCCTTCAGTATATCTTCTGGTTGCACCTCCTGGATATGCCTCACAGCAGAAAGCGTTTCCGCCACATCTCTACCCACACCAATTTTCCTCATCAATGTGTTGGGATAAGCGAAGTTTGCCTCATAAGCCCTGCATATATTTCCAGAATAATACTTTTTCACGAGTTCGAGTTCTTCAGTTGGCACAAGCTGGTTCCTCATCACGTTGATTTCTCCTTTTATTTCCTGCACAACCTTATCGACATACTGGTTTGCCGTCTCTGTCTGAATGGCTAACACATTAAACAAATGAGTCTGCACACACGAAGACGAGATGCCATAAGTATATCCCTTGCGCTCCCTTATATTGGTCATCAACCTGCTTCCGAAATAGCCTCCAAGTATCATGTTAGCCACCAGTAATGCCGCCCAATCCTTACCATTCAGCATTGGAAGACATTTTCCTACAAAAAGAGCGGACTGCACCGTCGGCATTTGCATGGGCTGCCTTATATCCTTTCCATTGTATCCGTCGAGCGGTTTGGGAAACCTTAACAATTTTGTTTCGACTTCATTTTTTTCACAATCACAATCCCAAGAATCCCCTCCAAAGAGTTCATCCAGCGTCTTCACACATGTGTCGTCGGCACCACCAGTAATAAAAATGCGGCAGTTGCTGCTGCCAATAAAATCAGCATGATATTTCAGTAAGGCTTCAACCGTCAGAGCATCATAATCCTCAAACTTTTCATAGGCCGAAATAGGATGTTCTTCGCCAAACATAGATTTATAAAAAAGCACTTCCGCCTCATATTTCACCCTCTCCATTTTCATCATCAGAGAAGCCTTCCCTTGCTCGAGAGCCAGGCTAAAAGAATCCGCCTCATAGGATGGACTCATCAAGAAGTCTCTGACCACACACATTACTTCACCATAATACCTTTTCAGGCACATGACCGTAACGACCGAATAGGTTTTGAAGACAGAAAGGCTACATGTGGCTCCGTAAAAATCGAGCTTCTCATTGATAACTGCCGCCTTCATTGTCTTGCCTCCCTCTTTCAATAGCCTTACCGCCATAGAGGCCTGCAGAGGCGTATCTTGCACCCAAACGCCACCCATAAACATAAAGTCGGTGCGTAGGAGTTCTGTGTCAGGTAAATTCAGTGTAGCCGTAGTAATCCCATTACTGAGTTTTCCCGGTTCAACATGTGGCAGGGTTTCAAGCTTCGTGAAAAGGGTATCAGGCGAAAGCGTTCTATTCATGGCTTTTGATTCAAGTCAAACTAATACATTGTTTTTTACAAAAATTCAGGATGAGCATTTATGTAATCCTCTGCCTTCAACAAGTCCTCAGGAGTATCAATACCCACAGTCTCAATGTTCGTCACACCAACTTTGATACGATATCCATTCTGGAGCCACCTGAGCTGTTCGAGGGACTCCGCCAGTTCAAGTGACGACTGCGGCAGGCTGGTAATCTCCTTAAGCACCTCACATTTATAGGCATAGACGCCAATATGCTTATAGAACGTGGCCTTATCGAACCACCCATCACCCGGATCAATTCCCCTGACAAAAGGAATGACTGAACGGGAAAAATACAGTGCCCTTCCATCGTTTCCCACCACAACTTTCGGAGAGTTAGGGTTTTGTACGGCGGCAAATCCATCCTCTTTAGCGAACGGTTTTACGAGTGTGGCGATCTGTACGTCAGCATCGAGGAAGCACTCTTTCAGCGCTTCGATTTGCTGCGTCCTGATGAAAGGCTCATCACCTTGGACATTGATGACCACATGATAGTCACCGCCCACTTTTTCCATCGCCTCACAGCAACGGTCGGTTCCACTCTTGTGGTCGGTACGGGTCAAGACCACTTCGCCTCCGAAACTCCTCACTTCCTCGGCTATCCGCTCATCATCTGTGGCGACAACCGCTTTATCAACAAGTCCGTTAACTTGTTCATATACACGTTGGATAACTGTTTTTCCCGCCAAAATTGCAAGTGGTTTGGCAGGGAATCGCGTAGATGCGTATCTTGCAGGAATAATGGCAATGAATTTCATCATGGAAAGATTTAAAGAATTGATTATAAGAAAAAAAAATAGAGATTCCCACTTTTGGCGGCACTAAGGCCAAAAGACGGGAATCTCTAGTTAAAACAATCTATTCGAAAGTGTTATCGATATGTCCTTCATTTGTTGGAGGAGGTGGAGCCACAGGCTGGACATTCTCTTTTTGCTGCGGAGCGCTTGTGGAATGTCCGGAATGTCCGCCTTCGCGTTCTGCAGGCTTGTCGGCATCCTCACGCTTTGGTGAAGAGCTTTCAGTCCGCTCCTTCTTCTTAGCCCTTCTCACGATGTTGGAGCCAGATGCGGAATGGAACGTGGTTCCGTTCTTGATGGAACGTTTCTTGTTCTGTCCGTCGTCGGTCTCTTCAATCTCATCGCCTCCCTCCGGAATGTCAAGGCCAGTGAGTTCACTCTCGCACATATCGAAATCCTCAGGAATTTCAAATTTGTCGCTTTGCGAGATGCCATATCGTTTGTTGAGGACCTCGTCGGCATATACTTTTTTCATAAAGAGTCCGTAAATAGGCAGTGCGGCAGCGGCACCCTGACCGTTGGACATACTGGTGAAGTGGACATCCATATCCTCACCACCTACCCAGCATCCAACAACGATTTTAGGAGTGAATCCCATGAACCATCCGTCGGCGTTGGAGTTGGTCGTACCGGTTTTTCCTCCCATATCTGCCCTAATTCCATACACACGTCTGATACGCGTGGCAGTACCTTCAGAAACGACAGCCCGTAGCATGATGATCATCTTGTAGGCTGCGTCTTGACTGAGCACCTCATTGAACCTCGGAGTGAAGGTGTCGATGACATTACCGTCGGAATCCTCAATTCTCTCGACAAGCAGTGGTGCTGCCCTCAGTCCGTAGTTAGGGAAGACTGTATATGCGCTGACCATTTCACCTACGCTGATGTCGCAAGGTCCGAGACAAAGCGTCATGTTAGGCTCAATAGAGCGTGTGTTGATGCCCAACTGGTGGAGCATTTCAATAAACTGATACGGGTTCATCTGCGACATCACCCATGCGGCAATCCAGTTGTTTGACTGCGAGAGTCCCCATTTGAGAGTGACCATGGCCCCGTACATAGCCTTAGAGCCGTTACGCGGGCTCCATCCTCCGTAGTTAATACGCTTGTTTGGCGCTTTGTCGCAAGGCGTCAGGCCATTCATCATGGCAAGCGAATACAGATAAGGCTTGATGGTTGATCCCACCTGACGGCGTCCACCTCCAAGGCAATTGTCGTATTGGAAATGGCGGAAATCAAGACCCGGCACATAAGCCCTCACGGCTCCGGTTGCTGGATCCATGGCCATCATAGCCGTCCTCAAGAATTTCTTGTAATAGAGAATAGAGTCACGCGGGCTCAATTCTTTAGTGATTTCCGATGATGAGTTGATGTTGGCACCATAGGTGAAGAGTTTCATCGGCACAGGCGTGACATAGACTTTTTTGATTTCTTCTTCTGTCGCTCCATCCTTCACAAGCTGATGGTATTGTTCTGTTTGTTTGTAGTATCTCCATAGAATGGCTTCCACCCTCTCTTTAGATATACCTGTGTAAGGAGCGTTTCGGCTGCCTCTTTTCTCCGCCTCAAAACGTGGCTGCAGTGTTTTTGCCACATGCTGGAATGCCGCAGCCTCAGCATACTCCTGCATACGCGAGTCGAGCGTGGTGTAGATTTTCAATCCATCAGTATAGATGTTGTAGTTTGTTCCGTCTTTCTTTGTGTGCTTGTTGCACCAACCATAGAGCGGGTTTGTTTCCCAAGCGAGAGAGTCGTCAGCATATTTCTGATATTGCCAAGATGCATACTGCGACTTTTCCGGCTTTGTTGCCATCATAATGATACGGATGTGCTCTTTAAAATAAGGTGCGAATCCATCATCGTGACGAGTCACATTAAATTTGGAAGTGTCGAGTGGAGAATTCTGCGCCTCCACAAGTTGCTCTTGCGTGATGTCGCCAAGTTCATACATTTTCTCCAGCACCACATTTC
>OMUD01000210.1 GCA_900314125.1 uncultured Prevotellaceae bacterium
CCCAATTTTTAAATATAGAAAAGCCGACAGCAAATTGCTGCCGGCTTTTTTATTCTCGAATTTATTTTGAAACGACGAAGTGGATTTAAAAACGACGAATTAACACGAATTTTGCGAATTTATTTTTGAGATATTAGGGGAATCGGCATAGCCGATTTACGAATTAAAGCGAATTGATTGGAGTGAGAGTTATATTTTGAAACGACGAATTAAAGCCAATTTACACGAATATATTTTATAGATATAGAGGAATCTACTTCAAATATAATCTATTAGCAGTAGTTATTCCTGATACAGACAGTTTCATCTTTTGTCTAGCTGTTGGCAAAAGTGCAAAGCGGCCAGATTGTACCCATGTGTAAGGATGTTCGGCTTTTGGCAATCGGTTAATCTTTGGCGCTTGAGTCTTAAGCCAATACTTCAGCCAATTAACTTTGTTGACAACTTTATCAATCTCAGATGTTTCTGCTGGATGGACCTCAAAAAAAAACAACTTTTCATCATACGATAAAGCATAATCCCAACGAGGTTCATTAGGATATAATGTTTTAACTTGACTATCAATATCAAGGCTTCCTTGCAACTTATCATTGTCAGCTGCAACCACTTTGCTGCGATCAATACTCTTTATGGCTTGTTTGCCTACACAGAATCCATTCTTCACGTCTTCTGTATTTTCTATAGCCACCTGAAAAGCACACTTGATGCCCCTATCTCCAACCTGTTCCGTCTTTTTACTATTATTCGCCATACTGTGCCATATATTTTGAAACAACCTCATTTGCCTTACTGGAGAACTGAGTGAGCCCTCCCCATTCGTTTATAGCCACATCTTCGCTATAAACGTCAAGAGAGGAAATATCTTTAGCTTTTACTTTCCCAGATGTATCACGTGAAAAATAATATGTTTTAATATTTTTCTCATAAATATCATTCAAGAAACTAAGATTATATTTTTTACTATTCTGAATACCAAAAACCTCACACAATGCGCCCACACGCCGATCTTCAGGAATATTCTTCAAGTAATTGTATGCCCACACGAACTCTAATAGTACGGGAGAATGTGTTGACACAATCACCTTGTAGCCAGCATGAATAAACTCTATCATTTGCAAGATAATAGTTTGGATTGCTAAAGGATGTAAACCCATTTCAGGTTCCTCTAATATAATGTACTCATACTCCTTACGATTTACTACATTCTGAGGGGGGCCAGAAAGACAGTAAAATGCCATCAGCAGAGGCATAAACTCTTTTTGGCCAGCACTCCATGTCATTAAAGGAAGATGCATGTTCTCGACATTCATGGCAATCTTACGCTGTCCTCCCTTCTCATCTAGAACTACCTTGCCACCATGAAAGATTGCCTTATCATACATTCTTTTGATTGTAGACTTAAGTCTATTTGGAAGAGGGTACAAAATACCACTATCCCCTAAGCCATTCTGGATGAGCAGTCTAAGTGTATCGCTGAACTTACGCAACACAAAGGGGTCATTCTCACTAAACTCCATAAAATATTTTGGACGGCCATCAGCAATGCTCAAAATACGCTGAGCGGGTATGTAAAAAACCTTATCTGCAGGATTTCCTTTAGGTGGACTCTCAAAACACTTACGAGTATATGTTTTGTCATTCAAAACAAACTCGGATTCCTCAGTCCACATATTTGATAATCCTTCGCCTAAATAGCGATTCAGCAAATTCTCCAACTTATTGTTCACCACAAAACCATAGTTTTCCAGCGATTTAAGTATGGCAGATCTATCTTTTATCAATTTGAACATTTGCAGGAACAAACTCTTTCCACTTGCTTGAGCACCTATAAGCACAGTTAAATCACCCAATTCCACATTAACTTCATGAATTGGTCCAAAATTCTTAACTGCAATTCTTTCTTTCTGCGCAATAATCATTACAAAATTAAAAAAAGCATGTAAGTTTAAGCCAACACAGCTTAAATATTATTATCAAGTACAAAAATACTCTTTTTTTTTGAGAAAACTAAAGAAAATCAGTTTTTCGCACAAAATTGAATCAAATTTAATTTAAAATCACATCTTGCAACACCATAAGATACGATAATTGAAGTTTTCAATTACCTCATCAATGCTCAGAGGCATATGCAATCTCTGCACAACATATTGATAGCAAGATAACTGATAAAAACTCAGAGCATATCCAATGAACTGCAAAAACAGAGTGTCGGTTTGCACTCTTAACATTGGCTGGAGACTACATCTGCTGACATGGAATTCTCACAGTATTCGACAGAACCAAAACTTTAACTCAACTTTGCCCACTCAAAATTAATGTAAAACAAATCGTATAGGAATAGTATAATATGAGTTTTGAGGTTCACCATTTACAATACATGGTTTCCATCTTGGCATATTTCTAAACATTTCTTCTAAAGTATCTCCTATAAATTTGGACGTTTTATAGGTATTAGAAGTATACACTTTCTCGCCGTTGACAATCAACCCATTACCATTCACATCTTTGACTTCTTCTTTTATCGTAACATTTTGAGGGCGTACAATCTCATAGGATTCAACCTTACCATCTTTTCCCACAACAATTCTAACAATCAAAGTGAGATGTATATTTGATTCTTGCCACTCTTTTGGATATTTAACATATTTAGATATATATAGCATCAGAGCATCCATTCCACCAGGGAAAGTGGGTTGTTCGTCATCATCGCTTAATGATATTTCCATTATTCTTTGCATTTGTTCAACATCTTTTAAATATTCTTTAGATGAGTTCGGTTTGAAATAAAACTCCTGCGAGGCATTGCTCGTGGAACAGAATATCGCATCTTTGCGGACCAGAAAATAATGCTCATCATGGTCGGGACGCATAATCACAGAATACCTGTCGTCAAAGGAAAAGCCTATTACACCTGTCACATTCTCTATGTTGAATTTTCGATAATTGTACTTAAATATCTGACGACCGGCCCTGCTTGCTGTTATTTGTTTACGCTGCAAATCTATAGAGACACTATAATCCCCCC
>OMUD01000208.1 GCA_900314125.1 uncultured Prevotellaceae bacterium
CTGTAGGTTCCGATTTCAAGCACAGTGGTCGGACGGATCATCTCCACCAGCATTTTCAGCAGCCGCCCCTGAAGGTGGCCACTGGCCATACGTCCGTAGAGCAGGTGAAGATTTGTGGCACGGTAAAGCCGATGTAGATAGTCGCTCTCCGGGTCAATGTGGCTGAGTATATAGTCCTCTAACTGTTCGGAATCGATCATGTTTTCTGGAATTAAGCCCGTTTTCTGGAATCAAGCCAGCAAAGCCTCAATGGCCAGACGGTAGGAATCCAGTCCGAAGCCGCAAATCACACCCTTGCAGGCAGATGAGATCATGGACTTGTGGCGGAACTCCTCTCGCTGATGCACGTTCGAGATATGTACTTCTATCACAGGACTTTTAATGGCGCGGATAGCGTCCTGAAGGGCAATGCTCGTGTGGGTGTAGGCTCCTGCGTTGAACACGATTCCATCGAAGTCAAATCCACACTCATGGAGTTTGTTGATCAACTCCCCCTCCACGTTCGACTGGAAATACGCCAGTTCCAGGTTGGGATAGCGCTTCTGCAGCTCCTCAAAGTAGTCGTCAAAGCCACGGCTGCCATATACACCCGGCTCCCGTTTGCCCAACAGGTTGAGATTCGGTCCGTTCAATATCAGTATCTTCATCGTATCACTTTGTTTTAAATTGCAAAGATAATAATTATTTATGATTAAAACTTTCGCCTTTGGCAATTTGTTGGATTTTTAATGATTTTTACACGTTACAGAAGTCTCTTTTTAAAAGGATTGAAAAAATAGTGATTCAAAAACGAGTGATTCTCAATAAAAATGCGTAGCTTTACAAAAGCAAAACATCCCGGACTATCAATTTATGGACAGCAAGAATCAGGAAAGCATGTTCGACAAGCTCTTCAACAGTGGAAAGACTTTGTTTGAAGACATCAGCAAGAAGGTACGGCAAAGCGATTTCTTTAAGCAAGGGACATGCTACATCTGCGGAAAACCGCTCATCGGAATCTACTACAAAGACCTGTATGGCAGGAAGATTTGCACTTCGCATCAGCGCCGCACCTGCATCAGCTGCGGAGGGTTCTGCAATGACTCCGCCATGGAAATCTCTCCGGGCAAATACCTCTGCACCCACTGCCAGCACTACCGCACCAGCCTGGCCGACGCCAAGCACATCATCAAGCTTATCCGCAAGCATTATCTCAGCATCGGTCTGGGCGAAATATCACGATTCCACCTGGAGATGGTGGGGCTGGAGGACCTGCAACGGCTCATGCAGACTTCGGGAGACATCCTGGGTTGCGCAAAGATGACGGGCCGCAGATTCGACATTGAAGTGTTGCGCCATCTCTCCCACACCGCCATGGCAGGAGTGCTCGCCCATGAGATCCTCCATATATGGCAATATCAGAGAGGAATCTTCCCGCCCCAGGATGTGTGTGAGGGATTCTGCAACCTGGGAAGCTACGAGCTCTACAAGACCATCGCATCCCCCCACGCCAAGGCGAAAATTGAGGGTCTGGACAAGGACCCGAATCCCATCTATGGTGAAGGCTACCGCAAAATCAAGCGCTATTACGACAAGGAGGGATGGTCCGGCGTTATCAGAAAAATGGAAGGATATGTCCAATAAACGGTTTTTGGCCGGCACATTAGTCAAAATCACTTTTTTAATTTTCACTTTTTCTTTTCTTTTCGTAACTTTGCAAACTGCATTGTTTTACCACATTTCACTTTGAGACATGAGAACAAACATCATCCTGCTTTCCCTCTTGTTTTGCGTTTTGGGAAAAGCGACGGCACAGAACGAAACCATCGACATCAGCGGAAACAACACATCGTCAAGCTATGTGACCTACAACAAATATATTTCCATACCTGAAGGAAAAACCACAGATGTGCGGATGGCCAGATACTGCTATTTCTCATCCACCATTGCTGGAAAAGGGACACTCAACCTGTATGCAGGAGGAGAAAGGGCATATCTCGGCACAGAGAAAGGAGCGGCATGGCCCAACTGGAACTCCTTCACCGGAGACATCCACATCCATCCATACACTGAAAACGCTCCCGGAGCCGGTTTCTATGGCGTGGTCCTTGCTCACGGAGGAAAATCCTTCTCCGTGGAAGATATTGAAGGAGGCATCAAAAACGGAAAAGTAAACATTTCCATGCAGAACAACCATGTGACTCTCCATGATGGCGCCACACTCTGCTGTGAGGCCAACACCAACGGAGCAGGGTTCAGGATTGGAGAACTCAATGCAGAGAAAAACTCCAGCATCATCGGATACATGAAGAAAAACACCAGGGCCGCCTATTTCATCCTCGGCAACCTCAACACCGATGCCATGCTGCAGGGAACCATCGCACCCCCATCCTACAGCGACACCCATCCCGTGGGCATCATCAAAGAGGGAACGGGATGCTACTCCATCACAGGAAACAACAATTACATCAGCGGCAAGCTCAGGGTGCTCAACGGGAAAGTGCTCGTCATGAACGACAAGGCGGAGGCACGTCAGAAGAAACTCAGGGGAGCACTCGGAGCCAGACCCGACGACACCGACCCCATCGCATACGTCTTTGAGAAGGGAACGCTCGGAGGCAATGGAAACATTGCAGGCACTGTGGACAACTACGGAACCATCGCCCCAGGAGACGGCAACATAGGCACGCTCACCCTTTCCAATTACCAGACAACCACCAAAAAGTCGAATCTCTTTGTCAGACCGGCATCCAAACTCCATTTCAGAATCCAGTCAGCCGACAGCTACGACAAAATAGAAGTCAATGGAGACGTGAAATATTTCAATATCAGTCAGGATTTCTCCGTCAGTGAGCAGATGCCTTACGTGGAAATTGAAATCCCAGAAGATGCTGACTTGAAAGAAGGAGATGAGTTTGTGGTTCTGACCGCCAAGAACAAAAACACCCAATCAGGCGACTGGCAATTTGAACTGAGAAAACCTGAGCACCACACATGGGAAATCCTTGAGAAAGAAGAAGTAGGACAATTCCAGCTTGTGCTCCGCATCACTTCCTTGAAAGACCAGCAAACCGGCGGCGACACCCCGTCCGACGACCCAGAGGAGCAGGAGCAGATGGGACCGCTCTACGACGACGGCATCAGCGACAGCGATGACCAAACCACGCTGCGCTCATACGCCCAGAAAAATGGCAAACACATCGGGACAGCCATCTCAACCTGGAAAAACGACATCACCAATGAAAACCTGGCTGAAACAAAGGAAATCGCCGCTCAATTCGATATGCTGGTGGCTGAGAACGAAATGAAATTCGACGCGCTTCAGCCATCACGCAACAGCTTCAGCTTCGGACCGGCCGACAATCTGGTGAATTTTGCGAAACGTCACAACATGATCATGAGGGGGCACTGCCTCGTTTGGCATTCGCAAGTGCCGGAATGGCTTAGTTCCGACGGAAAGAAGAACGACAAGAACTGGAGCAGGACCGAAGCGCTGCAAATCATGAAATCCCATATCAACAGCGTGATGGGACATTTCAAAGGGAAAGTGTCAGAATGGGATGTGGTGAACGAATGTCTCGACGACGACCAGACAAACGTAAGGATCAACCCTTCTGGATTTGACCTGAGAAAACAGAGCGTATGGCAACTCGCCATCGGCGACGACTACATCGATTCCGCCTTTGTCTATGCCCATCGAGCCGACCCTCAAGCCAAACTTTATCTGAACGACTACGACGTGGAACTACAAGGGAAAGCGAAAGCAGAGGCTTTCTACAATCTGGCCGTCCGACTGAAGAGCAATGGTATCCCTATCCATGGCGTCGGACTCCAATGCCATTTCTCCATCGGCGACGTGGACTCCGTGAAACTGGAAAAAACCATCAAGCGATTCGCAGAAGCCGGGTTGGAGTGCATCATCACCGAGCTCGACATGGGCATCCCGTCCACATCGCAGAAAAACCTGGAAGAACAAGCCCGCAACTACAGGGTCATCACCGATATCGTGCTCAACAACCCGAACTGTCCGAACCTGGTGATCTGGGGATTGAAGGACAACAACAGCTGGAGAGACAGCAACCCACTGCTCTATAATGCCGCACTCCAGCGGAAATCAGCTTGGTATGCCGTCAGGTCAGCACTACGCCACCGGACCCTTGTTGACACGCCCGTCAGCCAAATCCAGGAAGACCAGCCCCACGACCCGCAAATCATCTATGACATCTCAGGAAGGCAGGTGGATGAAACGGCATTAAAACGGGGTATCTACATCC
>OMUD01000276.1 GCA_900314125.1 uncultured Prevotellaceae bacterium
TTTGTGATGAATGGGCGAGTCGTGAAACTATCTCACAAGAACCTTACGGGTCACTGTCCTGCCGTCGGCAAGACGGGATTTCACGATGTTGATGCCCCGCTGAGGAGAAGAGAGACGGGCGCCTCCAACTGAATAATATTCACTGGCCACCACCTCTGCCTCCGTCGGCTTCAGGGTATTGATGCCAGTCAGGTAGTCCTCCTGGCTCACAAAGTGGAGGGTGGCGTTGATTTTCACCATCTTCTTGTTCGCTACGATGGCGAAGCTGGCCTTATAGTCCTGCCCTTCATTACAGCGGTATTTGCGGTCGTACTGGTAGGTCGTATCGTTTTCTTCGTCATACCAGTTCCAAATCACAGAATTGTAGGATGTTTGAGGAGCACGGCGCTTTACCGGGGTGATCACGCCGCCGCCTCCGATTTCTTCTGATGCATTAGGATCATATTCCCTCCAATAGTCATAGAAGAAGTAAGACACCGTGTCTGCTGTCTGGTTCAGTTTGATGCAATACACGGCAGGATAAGCGTTATGACCATCCAGACGGTTATAACCGCCTCCCCATGTGGTGTACTCGCCATCAGCATCACGCCAGCCGTCAAAATAATCAGGGCCATACCAGTCGTAAGTAACGTATGCGCCATTCAATTTCAGACCATAGATATTTGTTTCTGCTATTGATTCCACACCAAGTGCTGATGTCACAGAGTTTACATCAATCAGCGAGAAAGTGAGGTCGGCATTCTGGTCCGTTATGGCCAATGACATCTTGGCATCCACATCGATGGTCTTCACCAACTCAGGTCCCTTGATTTCGAAAGAAATGGAATAAGAGTCAGAATTGGTGGAAAGGGTGTCTGTGGTGTAAGTGGCAATATTGGCAAACACCAATGCGGCTCCAGTAGTCACGACCTTGTATTTATGTCCCTCCACAAACGGATAATTGAAAGTGACAACTGTATTGGCACGTGAGGAAGCTTCTTCTTTTATTGGTTCAGCAGCATCGTCCACATACAAATCATAGTCCACTCCTATTGCATTGAAAAAAGTCAAGGTGTAATTTGCCGGATTTGGATAAGTCAGGACCAAACCGTCCACATTGAATTCGTCAATGTTTTCATACACTTTTCCATCAGGGATGTTCCATGTGGCAGTGCCCCATTCAAAAGTCTGCGCATTGGCAGTGCTGAATGTGGAGGCAATCAACAATAATAAAAAGTAAATTTTCTTCATAAGCGTCTATTTTTTAATGTTTAGTTTCGTCTATTGAGAGTTAGAATTTTCCGCCGTCAGCCTTGCTTTGGACGGCATGAGAGCGGAAAATCCCACCATTGTTTCATCGTCAGATACTTAATGTCCGCCCGGCATTTTTCCGTCCATGGCATCGATGAGCATCTCAAGCAGCTCGTCGGTTGGTCTTGACAGACGCATGTTGCCGATGGTGGTCATCGGCTGGCGCTTGCCTGCCTTGATGTCTGCCACGCGAGCCTTCAGGATTTCCTTCATCTGCGCCTTGTACTTCGGGTCGGTGGATGGGTCGGCAAACGGCTTCACCCAGTTTGCCAGCTGCATGTCGTCGGCATCCAAACCTGGTGTGGCGAGATACTCCTTCACATAGTTCATATAGGCGTCGAAGTTCTTCTGCTTCTCTGCGCACGTGATAAGGGTGGAGAGTCGGAAATGGTCTGCCTCTTCCACGTTCAGCTCTTTCATCAGCTGGTTGAAGGCATCGAAACGTTCCTGGTCCAGGCTCACGTTTCCGTCCTGCTCTTTGATGAGCTTGCCCTGATAGTTGCGGAGCACATTGCTGATTTTCATATCCACGGCATTGGCTCCCACCGCAGTCTTCAATGCCTCTGGATGCTTGGCCGTATATTTGAAGGATTCGGCAAACGGGTTGTTGATGTTGCGCATGAAAATCTTGCACAACTCAGGGTCGGAAGCAAAAGTGGACTCCTTGCCGGCGAGCAGCGCCTCTGCCACGTCGTTGCCGTCGTCAGCCTTGTAGGCGGCGTTCAGCGTGCCTAAGTACTCCTTCAGGAACTGAGGGTCGCGGTCACCATTCTTCCAGCGCTCCTCCAACGTGCTTGAAGAGTTGTCGCGGCTCTTCTCCTCCACCTTCTTGATAAACTCGCTTGCTTCCATGTAGCCGAGCAGACGGCCGATTTCCTGGGCATCAGCATTGAAGATGACGAATGTGGGGTAAGCCTGAATCTGGAGTTTCTTGGCCAAAGGAGCGCCATATTCGCCTTCCATATCGATTTTCAGGTTCACGAATTTCGGATTCATGTAAGCACCGGCCACTTCAGTAGGGAAAACCTCGCGGGCCATCTTTTTGCAAGGACCGCACCAGGTGGTGAAGCAGTCGAGGAAGATGAGTTTCTTTTCTGCTTTCGCTTTTGCAGAAGCTTGCTCAAGGGTTGTGCCTTCCGGCTCGAACACCATTCCCTGCGCCATCATGGAAGTGGCGACAACGAATGACATCATGATTAAAGTCAGTTTCTTCATATCTTTATCAATTTATTTATTTTCAAATAGTTGGTTCTTAAATAGTTGACAATTAACCGCTCATCTGCCTTTATTGCAGGGAGAACTTCCAAGCCATGTCCTTCACGCGTCCTGGAACGGCATAGTCGTAGCACTTGCTCATGTCGAGGATTCCACTGGCAGGGTTGATGAGATACTCATAGAGGTGCCCCTCCTGAGTTTTCTCATTCCAGGTGGCGATGTGCACCAGGTTGTCGGACCTCGGAACCATGCCGAATCCATACACCGTGCCATGATAGTACTTCATGATCCGCACACAGGTGGTCTGCTCGTCGGCTGAAGGAGCCTCCCATGCCACGGATGCCGGTTGCTTGCTGTCGTAAGCGAAGTTATAAACCTTGTTGCCTGCCGTGTAGTAGATGAAGCTGCCCACATGGCTCGACGCCATTGACGTGGCGTCAGCGATGTCAGGACATAGGCCGTCCATCGGATAGAGTCCCACTCCGATGTTGGTGTCGGAAGGATAGGTGCTGGAGAAATTGGTCACTGCCAGATAGCGCTCGTTTCCTTTTCCCATGATGAGATAGTCGAACGGACGAAGTCCTGCACCCATGCTCGTTCCGCGGCCCCAGTCGCCCATCAGCAGTTCCATCCCTGTGTTGTTGATGTCGAATGCGGCGATGTTCGTATCCTGTGGTCCGAACTCCTCCAGCTGTGCCGAGTTGTAGGCAGCATATCGGAAGCGGTGGTAGGTCTGGTCATACACCACGATACCGTAATTCAGCGTGTTCGGCACCTCTGCGTTCCAAGGAGCCAGCTCGCCGATGCCTTCTGAGAATTTTGGAACACCAAACTTGGTGGTCCTTCCCTCAGTAGGGCTGAATGAATAGGTGTTGGTGTAGATTTGGTTGTCGTTGATCAACACCTCGGAACTTTGTCCCGACATCACACCCGACCCATGCTGCCCATACCAAACAGGTTTCATGGAGGCAGGCGGCTGATGGAAAAAGTCCTTGAATTCCAAAGCTTTCTGAATGCCATTCTCACTGGCTCCCACCAAAGTGTAGTCCGTACACAGACCAATGTAGTTGTTGCCTGAAGCCAGAGACACGGCGATGTCCATGCAGCGGACAGGATGCCCTTGGAGCAACTCACCGTTGGTCACTTCGTAAAGGTTTGTATAATGACGGTTGTAGTTGATGTTCAGTTTCGTCCAAGGATTATAGACGAGCATCACATCGGAATAGCCTGGATGGTCGGCACGCTCGTAGAACACCATCCATCCTCCGTCGAACACCTCGCTCACCGCCACAGGCAGACGGAAGAACTGACGGATGCCGTCGTTGCGGTTGGTGACCACCAGCTGCACGAAATAGTTGCCACCTGTACGTGTGATGACGGCATCCAGTTTCTTTTGATTACCAATCACATCAACGGTCTGGTTCGCTCCTGCTCCGGAAGTGGCACTGAAGATGGTCCACTCATAGTCAAGGGGAGCGTCGCTGGCGTCATTCACCTCTCGTCCTTCATAATAGACATGGGGATTCAGATGCAGGGTGTCGAAACGCATGATGGAGTACTCCGGAAGCATGTCTGTGCCTGTCGTGTCAATTTCCACAGATTCCAGCTCGTGGTAATCGTAATTACCCTTGTCCTCATAACAAGCGCTTATCAACACCATGAGAACCAAAAACAAGGAAAAAATCAGTGATCGCATTGCTTTTTGTTTTTTTATTCTGTTAGAATGTTACTGGCAGACCGAACTCATCGGTAAGCGGAGTGGAATGGGCCGCATTATATTCATTCAACGCCTGCTGCATCACTTGCTGCAGATACACCGCATACACCGAAGAGATGGTGTTGGTTTCCTCGTCGTAGGAGGTGCGGGCATTGTAGTTGATTTCAAAGTCCACGAGTCCGAGCACCTCTATCATGAACTGGTATTTCACCCGGCTGTATGTGCCGAAATAAGTGGAGAGAGGGATGCGTGGGAAGTTGGCGCTGTCCCAGTTGTCGGGTTTGGCCAGGTAGTTTTTCAGCACCACAGTGAACGACTGGTGGTTTTCCGCACCCATCTCGAAGCCTTCGCCCTCCACTACCCGGAAGTTTATGCTTCCGTCCTTAGTGGTGAACAGTGTGGGGCTTTGCAATTTCTGGGTGTTGAAATAGACCTTGTATTCCCCACCGATTTCTCCAGCCGGAATCACGTAGTCTTCCAGGCGGATGGTGTTCACCACCTGCTGCAGGTCGCCTCCGTAAGGCTCAAGATGGAACACGCGGTCGTGGTCAACCGGCATGCCGCTGATTTGAGCGTAGAAGGTCACACTTCCTTCTTCGTAGGCGTATGAATAGTTATAGGTAGCGGATTTATAGACCGCACCTGCCGCATTACCCACCCAGATGTTCAGTGCCGTGTAATCCGTGTTGAAGGTTGACACCTCTTCTTTGTCACAACTGACGAGAAAGAGTGGTAGTATCAGACCGGCTAACCATATATATATTCTTTTGTCCATATCATTTGTTTTGAGGTTCGACAATCTTTCATCATACGCACCGCCCATCAGCGGTTGTCCTCACGCTGGGCAGCCTCTGTCTCGGTAATTGGCAACGGGAAGGTATAAGCCTTGGTTTCTGCCACCTCCACATCCGAATACTGGATGGTCGGTCGGTTCAGGCGCTTGTAGAGGAAGAATAGCTGGCCTTCACCAATCAGCTCTCGGCGGTACTCCTGGATCAGTCCCAGCTCGTAGTCGGCCGGAAGCTCAGCCAATGCAGGGAGATTGCGTGCCTGACGAAGCACGTTCAACGCGGCTTTCGCTCCGTCGGAATCTCCCTTGCGGTAGAGCGCCTCACTTTTGATGAGCTGCATCTCCCCCACCCTCAGCAGCGGCATTTTGTACATGTAATAGACATTGTTGCCGCTCGGATCCTCATATTTACGCAGATAGCGGTTGTTCGCGTTCGTGGATGAGCCCGACTTGAAGAGGAAGGTGTAGCGGTAGTCCTGGGTGGCATTCTCATAATACTCCAGCAGGCGGTCGCGTGTGACGGCAAAGCTGTATTGGGAGTCATCGGAGAAATAGCGGTCGGCCACGTCGGCTTTCAGCGTGAGGTTGTTCAAGGCAAACAAATGCTCAGAGGCCAGACACCGGTCGTAGCCTGCCTGCATGTTCGCCACGGTGGCCCAAGGGAATGCGTTGCTCTCCAGCACCACGTTGGCTGCGGCGAGGGCATTGTCGTAGTCTTGCATCCACATATACACACGTGCCTCAAGCCCTTTCACCGCATAGTAGTTCAGATGCAGCTGACGGTTGAGCAGATAGCCGTTATCCACCGACTCCGTGATTTCACGACCTGTGACGATGGGGTCGGACTTCAGCAGCAGTTCCTCCGCCGCCTTCAAGTCCGCCACAACAGCCTCAGCCACCTCGCGAACCTTCAGTTGAGGGAACACCCTGTAGGAAAGGGCGGTGGAATAAGGAATGGAAGGCTGGTCGGGGTTCACCGCATAGCTCAATCCGAAGCAGCGCAAAAGGTCGAAATGCAGGAAGGCGCGCAGTGCCAGTGCCTCTCCCTTGATCACATCGTGGTTGTCGGTGGAGAAAAGTTTCGTGTTGTCATCCACGTGTGCCAACAGGTTGTTCACATTGGCGATTCCTGCATAGTTGTTCGCCCAGATGCTCCTGATATAGTTGGTTGGGAACGCGGCCTCATAATCGTAGCGCGCCGCATCGTCGTATTGGGAGGAATAGTAAAAATCCCATTCCTGCCCCAGCACACCGATGAATCCGTAGGTCAGTTCTTTGGCGTATGTGCCGCTGCTCACCATCGATGAATAGACACCGGCCAATGCCTCTTTATAGCCGCTCTCGCTCTCAAACAGCTCCGTGTCCTCCACTTGCGATTTCGGCTGAACGTCGAGCCAGTCGTTGCATGCCGTCAGCGTCATGCAGGCTATGACTGTAAAAAGATATATTGTCTGTTTCATAATCATTTTTCTTTTTGCTCTTTTCTTAAGTCTTGACCTCTTTTCCAATCAGAATGTGGCGGTCAGCGAGAAGGAGAAGGAATGTGCGTACGGATAGTTCAGACCACGCTCTGCCTTCACTGTTGAGAGATGGAACACATCATTCATATAGAAAGACAGACGCAACCGCTCCAGTTTTGCCTTTTTCAGCCATGCGCAGTATTTGAAATCATAGTAGGCTGAGAGGGACGTGAGGTCGAGCATGTTGTTGCGTTGGATAAAACGGGTCGAGGCATAGGTGGTGGTCGGAGTGCTGGAGATGTGCTTGTAGAGCGACACGTCGCCGGCATTGTTCCAGGTGTCGCTGAACACACGACGGTCCACATTGTTGGCGATGTTCACATTCTCCACGCGGTCCACCAGCGTCTGGTTGTAGTAGTCGCCACCCAGCTGATAGCTGAAGAGCAGGCTCAGTCCGATGCCCTTATACTCACCGTTGAAGCCAAAGGTACCATGTACTTTTGGATTGCTGTCGCCACCGATCACATAGTCGTCAGTGCTGTAGTCGTAGGTGGTCGTGCCGTCTTTCTTCATGAAGAGCTCGCGGCCGGTGGCAGGGTCGATGCCTAATGACTTCACTGCCCAGATGGCGGTCATCGACTGCCCTTCCTCATAGCGGACGATTGGCGACACGGTATTCGTGGCGTCCTGTTCGCGGTTGAACGAGTTCAGCGCATCACTGATCTTGGTCACCTTGTTCACGTTGTGGGCGATGCTTCCCGTCAGACTCATGTACGACTGTCCGCGCTGGAAGAATCGCCAATTGGCAGTGGCCTCCACACCCTTGTTCTCCACATTGCCCAGGTTCTCCATGTAGCTGGTGAAACCGGTGGAGGTTGGGATGGTCATGGCGATCAGGGCATCACGGGTTCGGCTGTTGTAGTAGTCGAAACGGAGGTTGAACTTGCGGCTGATGCCCAGGTCAAGACCCACGGTGAAATCACCCGTCTGCTGCCATTTCAGGTTACTGTTAGGCATGCCCATGAGGTAGGCTCCGGAGATATTGTCGTAGATGATGTTGTCGTAGAACTTATAGGTGGCTTTCGACTGGTATGGCGAGAAGTTCTGGTTACCTGTCAGACCGTAGGTCACACGGAACTTGCACAGGGTGAGCCAGTCCACACTCTTCATGAAAGGCTCGTTGTGCAGGTTCCAACCTCCACCCACACTCCAGAACGTACCCCAGCGGTTGTCGCTGCCGAACACTGAAGAGCCGTTGAAGCGCAGGCTCACATCAGCCAGGTAGCGCTCATCGTATGAGTAGTTGGCAGCTCCCGTGAAGCCCAGCGAGCGGGTCGTGCTCTCTGTTCCCGACGGCTTGCCGCCTTCGGCATATTGCTTGGCGAAGGTGATGTAGTCCACATGGTTGTTCAGGAATCCCCATGCGGTCATTCCTTCGGAGATGGAGTTGGCGGTCTGAAGCGAGTAGGCCAGGTTCGACAGGAAGAGGTGCTTGCCCCACTGATGGGAGTAGCGGCCGGTCAAATCGACCGAAAGGCTGTTGGTCTCGCCGTTGTTGATGGAATAGCTTCCGCGCTGGAAGAAGCGGTCGCCGGTCCAGTCGTAGAATCGGGTGTGGTCGCCTGGATAGAAGTCCTCACGCTTGTTGTTCTGGTGGTTGTAGCCCAGACGTGCCGTGAACCGGAGGTCGTCGGAATGCCAATACTCCAGGTAGAAGTTCTCCACCACTTCCGTGTATTTCGAGAAGTTCTTCGTGCCGATCTGGGCATTGTACAACGGGTTGTAATAGGTCAGGGTGCTTCCGTTTGCACCTGGATTGGTGAACGTGCCCAGCACCTTGTTCACATTTCCGTTGGCGTCTTCCGCTGCAAAATA
>OMUD01000207.1 GCA_900314125.1 uncultured Prevotellaceae bacterium
TACGGGAATAGCTCAGTTGGCAGAGCACTGGTCTCCAAAACCAGGTGTCGGGAGTTCGAGCCTCTCTTCCCGTGCAAAAGTGTAAGAATTATGTTTAAAAGTATTGCTACATATTGCAAAGAATCCTACAATGAGCTTGTTCACAAGGTGACTTGGCCTACAAGTAAGGAATTGGCAAGTACCGCAGTGTTGGTTTTATCTGCTTCCATCATCATTGCGTTAATTGTCTTTGGTATCAACTTTGTATTTGAGAAAATCGTAGATCTTATTTATTCTATCTTCTAGAAACTCGAATTTCAGACTATGGAATCAAAGGAAATGCATTGGTACGCTCTCAAGGCTATCAGTGGTAAGGAGTCGAAGGTGAAGGAATACATCGAACTCGACATGCACAACCACGGCTACGAGAAATACGTGCCACAGGTTCTTATCCCCGTACGCAAGGAAGAGAAGATAGTCCGCGGCAAGCGCACAATCAAAGAGGTGAGCCTGCTTCCGGGTTATGTTCTCGTTGAGGCTTGCTTGGTGGGTGAGATACCTCACATGCTTCGCAACACTCCTGGAGTGTTGGGTTTTCTCGGTGGCACAGACAACCCTACGCCGATGCGCCAGTCGGAGATTAACCGAATGCTTGGCGTTGACGTTGACACGGAGGAAGTTCCGAATGTAGTTCAGCTTGACTTCACGATTGGTGAGTCAGTGACAGTGACAGACGGTCCGTTCTCTGGATTCAACGCGGTGATTGAGGAAGTTTATCCAGACAAACAGAAGTTGAAAGTGGCGGTCAAGATATTCGGCCGTGTCACGCCTCTTGAGCTGAGTTACGGACAAGTTGACAAAGAGCAGTGATGATGTTACGCTTCACCGCTTTTTTGTCGTGTGTAGTAAAACCAATTTATAAAATCAATTAGACAAATGGCAAAAGAAGTTGCTGGATTAATCAAATTACAGATTAAAGGTGGCGCTGCTAATCCATCCCCTCCAGTGGGTCCTGCCCTTGGTTCAAAGGGTATCAACATCATGGATTTCTGCAAGCAGTTCAACGCCAGGACTCAGGATAAAGCCGGAAAAATTCTTCCAGTTGTTATCACTTACTATGCAGATAAGTCGTATGATTTCATCATCAAGACTCCTCCAGCCGCAGTTCAGCTGATGGAGGCAGCCAAGGCAAAGAAAGGTTCTGCCGAGCCTAACCGCCAGAAGGTTGCAGAGGTGACATGGGATCAGATTCGACAGATTGCAGAGGACAAGATGCCTGACTTGAATTGCTTCACAGTTGAGTCTGCCATGAAGATGATAGCAGGAACTGCCCGCAGTATGGGTATCCGTGTCAAAGGAGAATTCCCTGGAAACTAATTAAAAACTTCAATTAAGATGAGTAAACTTACAAAAAACCAAAAGATAGTTGCTGACAAGATTGAGGCAGGGAAAGCTTACACACTGGATGAGGCAGTAAACGTATTGAAAGAGATTACGTTCACGAAGTTTGACGCTTCTGTTGATATCGACATGCGTCTGGGCGTGGACCCACGTAAAGCCAACCAGATGGTTCGTGGTGTTGTGTCTCTTCCAAACGGTACAGGTAAGCAAGTACGTGTGCTCTGTCTGTGTACTTCCGACCAGGAGGCAGCAGCGACAGAGGCAGGTGCGGACTACGTAGGTTTGGACGACTACATTGAGAAGATCAAGGGTGGTTGGACAGACGTAGACGTCATCATCACCATGCCTTCATGCATGGGTAAGATTGGTGCTCTGGGTCGTGTGTTAGGTCCTCGTGGCTTGATGCCAAACCCAAAGAGCGGTACTGTGACTCAGGACGTTGCCAAGGCAGTTCGCGAGGTAAAACAAGGTAAGATTGACTTCAAGGTTGACAAGAGTGGAATCGTTCACGCCGCCATCGGCAAGATTTCGTTCACTCCGGAGAAAATCCGCGAGAACGCCATGGAGTTCATCAACACCATCATCAAGCTGAAGCCTGCAACGGCAAAAGGAACTTATATTAAGAGCATTTATCTTTCAACGACAATGAGTAAGGGCGTGAAGATAGATCCAAAATCTATTGACTAATAAAACCAGACTGAATCATGAAGAAAGAAGATAAAAGCTTATTAATCGATCAATTCGTAGAGACCCTCAAAACCTACCCTCACTTCTACCTTGTTGACGTGACTGGTTTGGACAGCGGCACGACAAGCGAGCTTCGTCGTGAGTGCTTCAAGAACGAGATCAAGCTTCAGGTAGTGAAGAACACCCTTTTCGAGAAGGCTTTGGAGCGCACCGAAGGTGACTTCAGCGCATTGGCTCCATGCTTGAAGGGCAACACAGGTGTGATGTTCTGCCAGACAGCGAACGTACCAGCCAAGATGCTGAAGAAATTCGCCAAGGCTCACAACGACATGCCGGCATTGAAGGGTGCTTACGCAGAAGAGAGCGCTTACGTTGGAATTGAGAATCTTGACGCTCTGTGCGCTATCAAGAGCAAGAACGAGCTCATTGCCGAGGTTATCTCCACATTGGAAGGCCCGATCAACAGCGTTCTGTCTCAGTTGGATGGTGGTACCACCATTCACGGTCTTCTCGACGCGATCGAGAAAAAAAATTCCTGAATTGCAGGGATTGAGGTGTGAAGCCTCATAAAATCATCAAAAGAAAACAATAAAAATAACCATTAAAAAAATTAGATTAAAATGGCAGATATTAAAGCTATTGCTGAAGAATTAGTTAATTTGACAGTGAAAGAAGTTAGTGAACTGAAGGCAGTCCTCAAGGATGAGTACGGAATCGAGCCTGCTGCTGCAGCTGTTGCTGTTGCAGGTCCTGCAGCTGGTGGTGAAGGTGCTGCTGCTGAGGAGAAGACTTCGTTCGACGTTGTATTGAAGAGCGCCGGTGCTGCAAAGCTTCAGGTAGTGAAGGCAGTTAAGGAATCTTGCGGTCTTGGTCTGAAAGAGGCTAAGGAACTCGTTGACGCTGCTCCTGCAAAACTGAAGGAAGGTGTTGACAAGGCTACAGCAGAGGCTCTGAAGGCAGCCCTCGAGGGTGCTGGTGCAGAGGTTGAGATTCAGTAATCTCCGACTCACACATACACTATATATGGTTAAGAATCCTCAGATTGAGGTTTCTTAACCTTTTTATGTCTTTTATCGTAGAGGAGATTGGGGAGAGAACGAATGAATGAAATACTGACAGGAAAATAGATTGTTTTACCATTGAGAGCATCTCATTGTGCGGCCGACCCATACAACCGTCCGCGATTTGGGCAGAAGCAGGGTTAATACCCCATTCAGCCAGCATAAGCAATCTCCTTCATTTGAAGTGAGAATAAAAAAAGAAAGCAAATTATAAACCCTAAATATATCGAGATGTCAAAAATCATTAACAACAGAGTTGACTTCGCATCTGTGAAGAATCCGGTGCCCTATCCCGACTTCCTGGATGTGCAGTTGCAGTCATTCAGAGACTTCCTTCAGCTGGACACGCCTCCAGAGAAGCGTAAGAACGACGGATTGTACAAGGTGTTCGCAGAGAATTTCCCAATAGCCGACACCCGCAACAACTTCCGTCTCGACTTCCTTGACTACTACATCGACGCCCCACGCTACTCCATTGAAGAGTGTCTGGAACGCGGTCTGACCTACAGTGTGCCATTGAAAGCGAAGCTGAAGCTTTCGTGCAGCGACCCAGACCACGTGGATTTCGAGACAGTGGTTCAGGACGTGTTCCTCGGTCCGATTCCTTACATGACCGACAACGGCACATTCGTGATCAACGGTGCTGAGCGCGTGGTAGTGTCCCAGCTCCACCGTTCTCCAGGTGTGTTCTTCGGCTCGAGCGTACACGCCAACGGCACATCGCTGTTCTCTGCCCGTATCATTCCTTTCAAAGGTTCATGGATTGAGTTTGCCACTGACACAAACAATGTGATGTACGCCTACATCGACCGTAAGAAAAAGTTGCCTGTGACGACCCTCCTCCGTGCCATCGGCTTTGAGTCGGACAAGGACATCCTGAGCATCTTCGATCTGGCTGAGGACATCAAGGCGAACAAGACAAACCTGAAGAAAGCCATCGGCCGCAAGCTCGCAGCCCGTGTGCTTCGTTCTTGGACTGAAGACTTCGTTGATGAGGAGACGGGTGAGTTAATCACCATCGAGCGCAATGAGAAGATCATCGAGCGCGAGAAGGTGCTCGACCAGGAAGACATCGAGCTCATATTGGAGAATGACGTTGACCATATCCTAGTTCATAAAGAGGAGACAAGCAACTCCGACTACTCCATCATCTTCAACACCCTGTCGAAAGACCCGAGTAACTCTGAGAAAGAAGCCGTTTACTACATCTACCGTCAGCTCCGCAACGCAGACCCTGCCGATGAAGCCAGCGCCCGTGAGGTGATCAACAACCTGTTCTTCTCCGACAAGCGTTATGACCTGGGTGATGTGGGCCGCTACCGCATCAACCACAAGCTGGGACTGCACACCGATGAGAGTGTCCGTGTGCTGACTAAAGAAGACATCATCGAGATTATAAAATATCTGATTGAGCTGGCCAATTCGAAAGCCATCGTCGATGACATCGACCACCTGAGCAACCGTCGTGTGCGCACAGTGGGCGAGCAGCTTTCCAATCAGTTCGCCATCGGTCTGGCTCGTATGAGCCGCACCATCCGTGAGCGCATGAACGTTCGCGACAACGAGGTGTTCACCCCAACCGACCTGATCAATGCGAAGACCATCTCTTCGGTGATCAATTCATTCTTCGGCACGAACGCCCTGTCACAATTCATGGACCAGACGAACCCGTTGGCAGAAATCACACACAAGCGCCGTCTCTCAGCACTCGGCCCTGGCGGTCTGTCGCGTGAACGTGCCGGATTCGAGGTTCGAGACGTACACTACACCCACTATGGTCGTCTCTGTCCTATTGAGTCGCCAGAAGGTCCGAACATCGGTCTGATCTCCTCATTGTGCGTCTATGCCAAGATCAATAATCTTGGATTCATCGAGACTCCATACCGTAAGGTGAAAGACAGCGTGGTGGATCTCGACAACGATCACATTGTTTACCTCTCTGCAGAAGAGGAGGAAGCCAAGATCATCGGTCAGGGCAACGCGCCGCTGAACGACGACGGCCACTTCATCCGCAAGGTTGTGAAATGCCGTAAGGACGCCGACTATCCAGTGGTTCCACCATCTCAGGTTGACTACATGGACGTGGCTCCTCAGCAGATTGCCTCCATCGCAGCAGCCCTGATTCCATTCCTCGAGCATGACGACGCCCACCGTGCGTTGATGGGTTCGAACATGATGCGCCAGGCTGTGCCACTCTTGCGCACAGAGGCTCCGATTGTGGGAACCGGCATTGAGAAGCAGGTTTGCGAGGACTCCCGTACGATGATTATCGCCGAGGGCGACGGTGTGGTTGAGTACGTTGACGCCAACACCATCCGTATCCTCTACGACCGCACCGAGGATGAGGAATTTGTAAGCTTCGAGCCAGCCGTCAAGGAGTATAAACTTCCGAAATTCCGCCGCACGAACCAGAACATGACCATCGACTTGCGTCCGCTCTGCGACCGTGGCGACCGCGTGAAGAAAGGCGACATGCTGACCGAGGGTTACGCCACCGCCAACGGTGAGCTTGCCCTGGGCCGCAACCTGCTCGTGGCCTACATGCCATGGAAGGGCTACAACTATGAGGACGCCATCGTGCTGAATGAGCGCGTTGTCCGTGAGGACATCCTCACCAGCGTTCACGTGGATGAGTTCTCACTTGAAGTTCGCGAGACCAAGCGTGGTGTTGAGGAATTGACTTCCGATATTCCGAACGTGAGCGAAGATGCTACGAAAGACCTGGACGAGAACGGTATCGTACGTGTGGGTGCCCGCATCGAGCCGGGTGACATCCTGATTGGTAAGATCACTCCTAAGGGAGAGAGCGACCCATCACCGGAAGAGAAGTTGCTGCGCGCCATCTTCGGTGACAAGGCCGGCGACGTGAAAGACGCATCACTGAAAGCCACTCCTTCGCTGAGCGGTGTGGTGATTGACAAGAAGTTGTTCTCCAAGGCCATCAAGACCCGTTCCGACAAGAACCGCGACCGTCAGGAACTTCCAAAGATTGACAAAGAGTTTGAAGAGAAGATAGGTGACTTCAAGGCCATATTGATTGACAAGCTTCTCACCCTGACCAAGGGCAAGAAGTCATGTGGCGTGAAGGACTTCATGGGTGCTGAGATTATCCCAGAGGGTGCTACTTTCGTGGCCAAAGCCCTTGAGAATCTGGACTACACCACGATTCAGCTGAGCGGCTGGACGAAGGACGAGCACACCAACTCCCTCATCCGCGACTTGGTGATCAACTATCTGAAGAAATACAAAGTGCTGGATGCAGAGCTGAAGCGCAAGAAGTTCGCGCTGACCATCGGCGACGAGCTTGCCTCCGGTATCATCCAGATGGCCAAGGTCTATGTGGCCAAGAAACGTAAGATCGGTGTGGGTGACAAGATGGCCGGTCGTCACGGTAACAAAGGTATCGTGTCGAAGGTGGTTCGTCAGGAGGACATGCCATTCCTTGAGGACGGAACACCGGTTGATATCGTGCTGAACCCGCTGGGTGTGCCGTCACGTATGAACATCGGTCAGATTTTCGAGACTGTTCTCGGTGCTGCCGGTCAGAAGCTGGGTGTGAAGTTCGCCACCCCAATCTTCGACGGTGCCCACTTGGAAGACCTCTGCGAGTGGACCGACAAAGCCGGTCTGCCACGCTACGGCCGTACTTACCTCTACAATGGTGAGACCGGTTTGCGTTTCGACCAGCCAGCAACCGTGGGTGTGACCTACATGCTGAAACTCGGTCACATGGTAGAGGACAAGATGCATGCCCGTTCAATCGGTCCTTACTCTCTCATCACCCAGCAGCCACTCGGTGGTAAGGCCCAGTTTGGTGGTCAGCGTTTCGGAGAGATGGAGGTATGGGCACTCGAGGCCTTCGGTGCTTCCCACGTGCTTCAGGAGATTCTCACCATCAAGTCGGACGACGTGACCGGCCGCTCGAAGGCATACGAAGCCATCGTGAAGGGCGACCCGATGCCTACTCCAGGCATTCCAGAGTCGCTGAACGTGCTGCTGCATGAGCTCCGCGGCCTTGGTCTGAGCATCAACCTTGAATGATGACAGCAGGGCGTCCGCCCCGATTCCCTTGACTCAAGAAAGTTGAAGGGTTTCAGAGGAAGAAGGTGGCAGCTATCGTACTCCTCTCCTCCATCATTCAAAAAAAGAACATTCAAAAAATAACTCTTTCACCATAACAATATATAAGATGGCATTTAAGAAAGAAAACAAACAAAAAACCAGTTTCTCCAAGATTTCCATCGGTCTGGCATCTCCAGAGGAAATCCTTGAGAACTCCTTCGGTGAGGTATTGAAGCCTGAAACCATCAACTACCGCACCTATAAACCAGAGCGTGACGGTCTGTTCTGTGAGCGCATCTTCGGTCCGACGAAAGATTATGAGTGCCACTGCGGAAAGTACAAGCGCATCCGCTACAAAGGCATCGTCTGCGACCGCTGCGGTGTGGAGGTAACAGAGAAGAAAGTCCGCCGCGAGCGCACTGGCCATATCGCCCTTGTGGTGCCTGTAGCCCACATCTGGTATTTCCGCTCACTGCCTAACAAGATTGGTTATCTGCTCGGTCTCCCTACCAAGAAGCTTGACTCAGTAATTTACTATGAGCGCTATATTGTGATTCAGCCGGGAGTGGCAGAGAGCAACGAGGACCAGGAGAAAGAAATCCGCAATAAAGGCGGCATTTACATCCGCCAGTACGAACTACTTTCAGAAGAAGAATATTGGCGCGTGATTGACGAGCTTCCTGAGGGCAACCAGCAGCTTCCTGACGATGACCCTAACAAGTTCATCGCCATGATGGGAGCAGAGGCCATTGAGTTCATGCTCCGCCGCATCGACCTCGACCAGCTCTCCTACGAGCTTCGTGACCGTGCAAACACCGACACCTCCCAGCAGCGCAAGACTGAGTCTCTGAAGCGTCTGCAGGTTGTGGAGTCCTTCCGTTCTTCCCGTGGCCGCAACAAGCCTGAATGGATGATCATGCACAACATTCCTGTGACTCCACCTGACCTTCGTCCGTTGGTGGCATTGGACGGTGGCCGTTTCGCCACAAGCGACTTGAACGACCTCTACCGTCGCGTCATCATCCGCAACAACCGTCTGAAGCGTCTGATTGAGATCAAGGCTCCTGAAGTGATTCTTCGTAATGAGAAGCGTATGCTTCAAGAGGCTGTTGACAGCTTGTTCGACAACTCACGCAAAAGCAGCGCCGTCAAGAGCGAGTCGAACCGTCCGCTGAAGTCACTGTCCGACTCCTTGAAAGGAAAGCAGGGACGCTTCCGTCAGAACTTGCTCGGTAAGCGTGTTGACTACAGTGCCCGTTCCGTGATTGTGGTGGGTCCAGAGCTGAAGATGGGCGAGTGCGGTCTTCCAAAGCTGATGGCAGCAGAGCTCTACAAGCCGTTCATCATCCGCAAGCTCATTGAGCGCGGCATCGTGAAGACGGTGAAGTCAGCCAAGAAGATTGTTGACCGTCGCGACCCTGTGATCTGGGACATTCTGGAGTATGTGATGAAAGGTCATCCAGTGTTGCTCAACCGTGCCCCTACCCTTCACCGTCTGGGTATCCAAGCCTTCCAGCCAAAGATGATTGAAGGCAAAGCCATCCAGCTTCACCCACTGGCTTGTACGGCATTCAACGCCGACTTCGACGGTGACCAGATGGCCGTTCACCTTCCATTGTCGAACGAAGCCATCCTTGAGGCACAGATTTTGATGCTCCAGTCGCACAACATCCTGTCGCCAGCCAGTGGTGAGCCTGTGACCGTACCTTCCCAGGACATGGTGCTCGGTCTCTACTACATCTCCAAAATCCGTCCGGGCGCCAAGGGTGAAGGTCTGACCTTCTATGGTCCGGAGGAAGCCATTATCGCTTACAACGAAGGTCGTGTTGATGTCCACGCGCTCATCAAATGTATGGTGAACGACGTTGACGAGGACGGCAACTTCATCAAGCATATCGTTGAGACGACCGTAGGCCGTATCATCATCAACGACATCGTTCCTGCCAAGGTGGGCTTCGTGAACGAGGTCATCGGTAAGAAATCACTGAAGAAAGTCATCACCAAGGTGATCAAGACCGTGGGTATGGCTCAGGCCTGCGAATTCCTCGACGGCATCAAGAACCTGGGTTACAACAAAGCCTACGAAGGTGGACTTTCGTTCGTGCTCGACGACATCATCATTCCAGAGGAGAAAGCCAAGATTGTGGAAGACGGCAACAATCAGGTTGAGATGATCCAAGGCAACTACTCTTTGGGTCTGATTACCGATAAGGACCGTTACCAGCAGGTGATTGACACCTGGACCCGTGCGAACAACGAGCTGAAGAAGACCTTGATGAAGCAGATGACAGAAGCCGACCAGGGTTTCAACGCCGTGTTCATGATGCTCGACTCCGGAGCCCGTGGTTCCGCCGACCAGATTGCACAGTTGGCAGGTATGCGTGGTTTGATGGCCAAGCCACAGAAAGCCGGTGCCAGCGACAACAATATCATTGAGAACCCAATCATCTCGAACTTCAAGGAGGGAATGTCCGTGCTGGAATACTTCATCTCCACCCACGGTGCCCGTAAGGGTCTTGCCGACACCGCCTTGAAGACAGCCGACGCCGGTTATCTGACCCGTCGTCTGGTTGACGTGAGTCACGACGTGATCATCACCGAGGAAGACTGCGGCACGCTCCGCGGACTGGAGTGCACCGCCCTGAAGGACGGCGACCGCGTGGTTGCCTCCCTAGCAGAGCGTATCCTGGGCCGTGTGTCGGTTCACGACATCATCAACCCATCCACAGGGGAGCTCATCCTCGTTTCCGGTGAGGAAATCACCGAGAGCGTGGCAGCCGAGATTGAGGCATGTGGCATTGAGAGTGTCGATATCCGTTCGGTACTCACCTGCGAGTCGAAGAAAGGTGTATGTATGAAATGCTACGGCCGCAACCTTGCCACCGCAAAGATGGTTCAGAAAGGTGAGGCAGTGGGTGTGATTGCCGCTCAGGCCATCGGTGAGCCGGGAACTCAGCTGACTCTGCGTACGTTCCACGCCGGTGGTGTGGCAGGTAACGCCACTGCCAACGCCCAGATTGTGGCCAAGCACCGCAGCCGTCTGAATTTCGATGAGCTCCGCACGATTGACGCCCCTACAGAAGACGGAACAAAGCAGGTGGTCGTTGGCCGTCTGGCCGAGCTCCGCTTTGTGGATGTGAACACTGGTATCGTGATGTCAACCGTGAACGTGCCATACGGTGCCGACCTCTTCTTCAAGGAAGGCGACGTGGTTGAGAAAGGCGACGTGATTGCCTCTTGGGATCCGTTCAACGCCGTGATTGTGAGTGAGTTCGCCGGTAAGATTCAGTTCAACGGTGTGATTGAGGGTGTGACCTACCGCGTTGAGCAAGACGAAGTGACGGGTATGCGTGAGCATATCGTGACCGAGTCGCACAACCGCTCCGTGGTTCCTGAGTGCCATATCCTCGACAGCCATGGCGAGGTGCTCCGCACCTACAACTTCCCTATCAACGGTCACATCGCCGTTGAGGACAAGCAGAAGGTGAAGCCAGGCGACATCCTCGTGAAGATACCTCGCGCCATAAACAAGGCAGGCGACATCACCGGTGGTCTCCCACGTGTGACCGAGCTGTTTGAAGCCCGTAACCCATCTAACCCAGCCATCGTAGCCGAGATTGACGGTCAGATCACGATGGGAACCGTGAAACGTGGTAACCGTGAGATCATCCTCACCTCAAAAGTGGGTGATGTTCGCAAGTACCTCGTTCCGCTGTCAAAGCAAATTCTGGTTCAGGAGAACGACTACGTACGAGCCGGAACTCCACTGTCCGACGGTGCCATCACTCCTGCCGACATTCTTGCCATCAAGGGTCCTACCGCCGTTCAGGAGTATATCGTGAACCAGGTTCAGGACGTGTACCGCTTGCAGGGTGTGACCATCAACGACAAGCACTTCGAAATTATCGTCCGTCAGATGATGCGCAAGGTTCAGATCAACGATCCGGGCGACACCCGCTTCCTTGAGGACGGTATTGTCGATAAGCTGGAGTTCGCAGAGGAGAACGACCGCATCTGGGGCAAGAAAGTGGTGACCGACGCCGGCGATTCCGAGACATTGTCGAAGGGTCAGATTGTGACGGCTCGCAAGCTCCGCGACGAGAACTCCTCACTGAAGCGCCGTGACCTCCGTCAGGTTCAGGTGCGTGACGCCGTTCCAGCCACCTCCACCCAGATTCTGCAGGGTATCACCCGTGCCGCCTTGGGCGCTACCAGCTTCATGTCGGCCGCTTCCTTCCAGGAGACGACGAAGGTGCTCAACGAGGCTGCCATCAGCGGCAAGCGCGACAACCTCGAGGGCATGAAGGAGAACGTGATTTGCGGTCACCTCATCCCAGCGGGAACCGGCTTGCGTGAGTTTGAGAAGATTATCGTGGGTTCGAAAGAAGAAGCCTACGAACGTCAACTCAATCCGTTCGACCCAACAAGTGCATTCGCTTCGTTCAACACAAGTTTCTAAACAAAGCAACCTACATAATAAAAGCGGGGGCAGGACTCAAATCCTGCCCCCGTTTTTTTGTATAGAATAATTCATAATAAAATAATTTTGTTTTTATTCCACAGTGACCGACTTGGCGAGGTTTCGCGGCTGATCCACATCCTTTCCTTTCGCCACGGCAATGTAGTATGCCATGAGTTGAAGCGGGATGGTGGCAAGCAACGGCTCGAGGCATTCGAGTGTCTTCGGCAGTTCGATATATTCGTCTGCCAGTTCTCTCACCTTGTCGTCGTCCTTGGACACGATGGCAATCACCCTACCCTTCCTTGCCTTGATTTCCTGGATGTTGCTCATGAGCTTCTCATAGAGCGCATTCTTCGTGGCGACCACCACAACCGGCATCTCCTCATCGATGAGGGCAATCGGACCGTGCTTCATCTCAGCAGCCGGATAGCCCTCCGCATGGATGTAGCTGATTTCCTTCAGTTTCAAGGCACCTTCCAGCGCCACAGGATAATTATAGCCACGTCCTAAATAGAGGAAATTGCGGGCGTAGGTGAATATCTTGGCAATCTCATGGATTTTCTCGTTGCACTCATCCAGCAATTGCTTCTGCTTTTCAGGAATGGCGTTGAGCTCGCGTACGAGTGTCTCATACTCATGGTTCTCAATAGTCCCCCTTGCTTTGGCGATAGCCAGTGAGAGCATGGTGAGCACGGTGACCTGTCCTGTGAACGCCTTGGTGGAAGCCACACCGATTTCCGGTCCCACATGGATGTAGGAACCCGTGTTGGTGGCTCTTGGGATGGACGATCCGATGGCGTTGCAGATACCGAAGATGAACGCTCCCCTTTTCTTTGCGAGCTCCACAGCGGCGAGCGTGTCGGCCGTCTCACCCGACTGGGAGATGGCGATGACCACGTCGCGGTTGTCGATCACCGGGTTGCTATATCTGAACTCCGAGGCATACTCCACTTCCACTGGAATCTGGCAGAAATTCTCAATGAGCTGTTTTCCGATAAGTCCGGCATGCCAGCTCGTTCCGCATGCCACAATGATGAAGCGCCGGGCATTGATAAGCTCTTTCCTGTAGTCAATCACAGCCGATAGCACCACATTGTTGAGGTCCACATTCACACGACCCCTCATGCAGTCCATCAGGCACTGCGGCTGCTCAAAAATCTCCTTGAGCATGAAATGCGGATACCCTCCCTTCTCAATCTGAGAGAGGTTGAGGTTGATTTTCTTGATTTCATGGTCGATTTTCTCGTTGTTCACGTTGACGAACTCCACATGGTCGCTGTTGCGGTTGATGACCGCGATGTCCTGGTCGTCGAGATAGACCACCTTGTCGGTATATTCCACGATTGGCGATGCGTCGGAGCCGAGGAAGAACTCCCCGTCGCCAATTCCCACCACAAGCGGGCTACTCTGACGCGCCGCAATGATCTGGTCGGGATTGTCCTTGTCGATGATGGCGAGAGCGTATGCTCCGATGACCATCCTGAGTGCCATCCTGACGGAGGTGAGCAGGTCCACATTCTTCTTGGTGCGGATATAGTCGATGAGCTGCACGAGCACCTCGGTGTCGGTGTCGCTGCGGAACTCCACCCCCTTTTCCATGAGCTGGTCCTTGAGCACCGCATAGTTCTCAATGATGCCGTTGTGGATAATGGCCAGCTGCCCCGACGCGCTGATATGCGGATGGGCATTGGTGCTGTTGGGCTCTCCATGTGTGGCCCAACGGGTGTGTGCAATTCCAATGGTTCCCGTCACGTCCTTTCCATCGGTATATTTCTCCAAGTCGGCCACCTTTCCTTTGGTCTTATAGACCTGCAGTCCGGACGATTCGGTGATGAGCGCCACACCGGCACTGTCGTATCCACGGTATTCCAGCCGTTTCAGTCCTTTAATCAGCACAGGATAAGCCTGCCTTTTTCCTATATATCCAACTATTCCACACATAATATCTGTATGTTTTTAATTTCAAAATCAATTGATAACCCTTCCGCCTCAAGGTCCATATCAGGCACCTGCGAAATGGTTTTGCAAAATAGACTTTGCAAAGTTACAAGTTTTTGAGAACAAATCCGTTTTCGAAAGTGTTAAAAACGCCGTTCAAAACGGTTGATTTACATATTCAAAGCAAATAAGACGAAAAAAAATCAAATTATTTTCAAAAAATATTTTTCAGTTTCATTTTTAATCTGTATTTTTGCAATGAATAAGAAAGAGGACAAATTCCTCGGCAAACCAACCAGCAGATTTACAAACCGATATTACAAACTCAAAAAAACATGCTTGATGGATTCGTCAATGAAGCTATCCGTAATTCTCCCTGATCATCAGTCAATACTTCAGAAGTAGGCAAAAGCCATACATCGTCAGGCAGGATTGGCAATGATTTTGGAAGCGCAAAAGCCTGTTAACAAAAATTAACACAATTTTTATCTTTTAAATTAAACGATATTTCAGAAAAAAGGTCTATCTTTGTACTTGATAGGAATAACTACCAGTAAAAGAGCACAACCTATTTTTATTTACTAATATTTTAAAACTTTACCACTATGAAGAAATTTATGATGTTGCTGATGGTTTTCGCACTGGGAACCACCATGAGTTTTGCACAGAAAGTAATCAAGTCACAGCAAGACAACTCCAACAAGACAATGCAGACCGGCGTTGACAGCAAGACGGCTTCAGAATTGAACAAGGGCAATGCAAAGCCAACCCTCATCATTCTCAAGCCAGGCAATGCAACCGACAAAATCGGCAAGAAGAGTGACGAGCTCAAAAAGAATGGCGCAGGCAAGGCCACATGGCGATGGATGCGTCAAGGCAATGACGACCGCATTCAGAGAACTACTGATCAGCTCAAGAAAGGCAACGCAAAGCCTACATTGATTATTCTTAAGCCAGGCAATGCTGACAAAGGCGTGCAAAACATTAAGAATGTGAAGAATCTTCAGCAGAACAAGAAGCGCTGATTATCCTACAAGAACCATAGAAAGCTGCACCGCACAGGTGCGGCTTTTTTTTCACTCAACCGCTTTCCATTTTCACCTTAACACCCTTAAACCATGAAAAGAGTTACATTGCTGATTCCATGCTACAATGAGGAAGCCTCCCTGCCCAAATTGAAGGAAGCTTTGCTCAGCCTGATGTCGTCGCTGCCTTCCTACGAATGGGAAGTGCTGATGGTGAACGACGGCAGCCGCGACCACACGCTCGAGATGATCGCATCGCTGCATGAAGAAGACCAACGGTTCTGCTATGTGAACCTCTCCCGCAACTTCGGCAAGGAAGCCGCCCTGCTTGCCGGTTTTGACTATGCCCGTGGTGATGCGGTGATTGTGATGGATGCCGACCTCCAGGATCCTCCTGAGGTTGTTCCCGAAATGCTTAAATACTGGGAAGAAGGTTACGAGGATGTGTATGGAAAACGCAAGGACCGCGGAAAAGAGAGCTGGCTCCGCCGTCGGCTGACGCTGAGCTACTATTGGCTATTGGAGAAGTCGTCGCACATTGAGGTTCTCCGCAACGTAGGGGATTTCCGCCTGCTCGACCGCAAATGCATCGAAGAGCTGAAGCGGCTCCGCGAGAGTGAGCGTTACACGAAAGGCATGTACTGCTGGATTGGTTTCAAGAAAAAGGAACTGTTGTTCGACCGTGGAAACCGCGTGGCGGGCAAATCGGCATGGAGTTTCCGCAAGCTCTTCGGACTGGCCGTGGATGGCATCACCTCCTTCTCCATCGCCCCCCTCCGCCTCACCACCCTGATAGGCATTATCGTGTCGTTGCTGGGCTTCATCTTCATGTGCAAGGTGCTGATCAAAGCCATCTTCTGGGGTGATCCCGTTCAAGGTTATTCATCGCTGATGGTCGTCATCCTGTTCTTAGGTGGCATCCAGCTGATTTCGTTAGGCATTATCGGCGAATATTTAGGCAAGACCTACATGGAAGTGAAGAAACGACCGGTTTATATCGTCGATACCTATGTGTGTTGAAAACTAAGCAACAATAAAAAAACAGCCACTCTTTGTGGCTGTTTTTTTTATGCTATTCGGTCAATAAGCCAGATTTCAGGTCAAGCCAATCGGATGACGGTTCCCCCATCCTGCCCAATGGCATCGGCTTTAGTGATGACCACTTTGCTGACCCCTGCCTTGCAGGCATTCAGCGCGTTCTCAATCTTCGGAATCATTCCCCCGGTGATCACCCCGTCCTGCACATAACGCTTGAAATCGTCCTGATTGATGAGTGCAATGACACTGTCGTCGTCGTTCTCATCACGGAGCACACCCGCTTTCTCAAAGCAATAGACGAGTGTGACCTCAAAGAAAGGGGCGAGTGCCTTGGCCGTTTCCGCCGCGATGGTGTCGGCGTTGGTGTTGAGCAGATTTCCCTCTCCGTCGTGGGTCAGCGGTGCCATCACGGGCACGATGCCTTCTTCTATGAGCTTGGCGAGCATGGCTCCATCGCATCGGTCCACATCACCCACAAAGCCATAATCCACCAGTTGGTCGGTGTCGGTTCCAGCCACTTCGGCTTTCACCATCACCGGCTTTCTCCTCTTGCTGTGCATCACATTCATGTCAGCACCGGTGAGTCCGAGTGCGTTGACCCCGCAGGCCTGGAGTTTCGCCACTATGTTTTTGTTGACCAGTCCGCCATACACCATGGTGACCACGTTGAGCATCTGGGCATCCGTCACTCGGCGTCCGCCCACCATCTGGGTCTCAATGCCCAGCGAAGCAGCCATTTTGGTGGCGGAACGTCCTCCTCCGTGCACCAGCACCTTGTGGCCTTTCACATTCGAAAAGGCGCTCAGCAGCTGTGCCAGCGTCTGAGCGTCTTCCACGATTTTTCCACCCACCTTGATTACGGTGATTTTTTCCATATCGTCAAGAGTAATTATTACCTCGTAAGGTCATAGTTTTTTAAATTCCGCATAGATTTTGTCGGCTATGCCCTGCATCTCTTCCGGCTCGAGCTTGAGCTTGGGATTGCTGAAGAGCATGTCCTTCTCGCTCTGCATCGGAATGAGGTGGATATGGGCATGAGGGACTTCCAGCCCAAGCACGGCCTGTCCCACCTTCACGCACGGCAGCACCTTCTTTATCGCCACCGCCACTTTCTTGGCGAACACCTGGAAGCGGGCGATCTCGTCGTCTTCCAAATCAAAGATATAATCCACCTCCCGACGGGGAATGCACAAAGTGTGTCCTTTCACCATCGGGTTGATATCAAGAAATGCATAGAACTCATCGTTCTCCGCGCATTTGTAGCTTGGAATCTCACCAGCTGCGATTTTTGAGAAAATTGACATGATGGACAGTTTTTAGTTTGTTTTGAAAAAAATCAGATAGAGATGTTGAGCACTTCCAGTTCAATCACTCCCTGTGGGATGTTGATTTGAGCCACATCACCCACTTTCTTGCCCAGCAATCCCTTGGCAATCGGTGTTCCGACAGAAATTTTTCCTTCGCGCAGGTTTGCCTCGCTCTCGCTGACGATGGTATAAGTCATCTTCATTCCGTTCTTCACGTTTTTCAGATCCACTTTTGAGAGAATCTGCACGGTGTCGGTCTGCACCTTCGATGTGTCGAGTATTTTGGCATCAGCGAGCGCAGCCTTGAGCTCAGCGATTTTGGTTTCGAGTTTTCCCTGTGCTTCTTTTGCGGCATCATATTCCGCATTCTCAGAAAGGTCGCCTTTCTCTCGCGCCTCCTGAATCTGGCGGATCACCTCTGGGCGTTCCACCTCTTCCAGTTGTTTGATTTGGGCTCTCAGTTTGTCGTAGCCCTCTTGTGACATGTAAGACATCTTATTCTTAGTTTTTGGTTATTAGCTATGTTCTATTCTTATCTCGTAAAGGCATCAAAAAGAAAAGAATCCCGATGCGGTGAAGCATCGGAACCCTTCTTTTTACCTTTGTTGCTACTGCAAATTTACGGCTTTAAAACGTCAAAAGCAAATATTTGACGAAAAAAAAGCATTTTTTGTGGATTTGAAAGCTTTTTTCTTCTGCCGTCCATTCGGAATATCTTCATTTTCAGCCATAAAGGCTGGGGATTGACCCAGCAGAAGAGGCATAACAGCCGTTTTTCTCCAGCGCTCGCGTTTTCCCCATCTTCCGTCTCAAAGTTTGAGCAGCCGCTTGTATTCTTTCTTGGTGATGCGCATGAAACTGCCGTGTTGCGGGCGCGCCACTCCCTG
>OMUD01000204.1 GCA_900314125.1 uncultured Prevotellaceae bacterium
ACATCCGCTACAACATCATCCGACACGGACGGCTCTTCAACAACACCTTCGCGGCATTCGAGGCGGAGACCTGCTTCAAGCAGAACCATTTCCTCGCTGCCTACGGAACGGAGACCGCCACACCGGCTTACACGTTGCTCAACATATCCGCAGGTACCGACATCAAGCACCGTGGAAAAACCGTGGCGACGATCCTCCTGGCGGTCAACAACCTCACAGACAAGGCATACCAGAGCCACCTCAGCCGACTCAAATATGCTGACCTCAATCCTGTCAGTGGACGGAGGGGCGTGTTCAACATGGGACGCAACTTCATCATGAAGGTGACCATTCCGCTCTCGTTCAAAATGTGATGTGGGTAGCGCCTGTCATCTGGTTGTGATAGCATCAGAGTGAGGACTGTAAATCAGTTTTTTGATTTCTCAGACCGAATCTCAAACATCAACTTTTAAAGATATAACCCAAGGAAGTTTCTATAATGAAAGAGTTTTTCAAAAAGATCAAGACCTGGCTCCAGGGGCTGTCATTCCGAACAGGGGTGATTGTCCTGCTCTCCTGCTCTCTGCCTTAAAAACATCGGAATCCCAAAATCTCGGAATCCAATAGTTCGATATATCGCCCCTAACGTCTAACGTCTAAAGTCTAACGTCTAACGTCTAAAGTCAAACTTCTAAAGTCTAACGCCTAACCCCTAAACCTCTTCACAATCTCATCACCCCGTTTCTCGCTGAGAAAGAATGATGGTGCCGGCCGCGCCACCAGAAAGTCACAAAGGGCATAAATCGGCATGTTGCGGTAAAGCGGACGCTCACGGATGCTCAGATAATCGGAATAAAGGCGGTCGTAGAGACGCGACTTGCAGAGCGGGCGGTTCAGCTTGCCCGCTCTGCCTTGCTCGCGGCGGCGGATCTCTCGGTAGAGGTAGTTCGGACTCACCCAGTAGCGGCTGGCAGGGGCATTCACTGCCGCACGGACGGCTTCGGCATGGGTGGTGTTCAACTCGTTCATAAACTTGCGGTAAGTGGCATAGAGCTCCGCATCGCGTTCTTTTGTGTTGTCCATGGTAATAGATTGATTTTGCATTGTTTAATTATCCTGTTCTAACTTTAATATCATTATTTGGTTATATTTACGATGCAAATATATAACAAATAATTATATCATCCAAATTTATTATAACTTTTTATGCAAAAAGTTTTCAACAGAATTGGCAAAACAGTTCAACCATTAACTTTTTCATTTCATCGTTTGTAAGTCCGGTTTTGAAATATGTTAGGTCTGTTCTTGGTGATTTCACATTTTATTTGTAAATTAGACGCCAGAAACTTAAGTGTGGTAAGATGACAGCAATACAATTACGTGCGGAGTTGTTTCGCGAGATGAGTCCATTGCTTGATAGTGAAGCGGCAATGGAGAAGTTGCTCAAGTATGTCAGAAAGCTTGCAGCAAAGAAAAATGACCCAACATTGATGACGAAGGAGGAATTCTTTGCCAATGTTGATGAAGCTCTTGAACAGGCACAAAAAGGACAAGTGCATAGGATGGAGCCAGATGAATCTTTGGATGATTTTCTCAAGAGGGTTGGATGATATACCATATTGACTATACTGAAAAAGCCATTGAGGGATTGATTCGTTTACGGGATCATGAGCCCAAAGCGTATGCTAAAGTACAACGTCTGATAAATGAATTGAAAGAACATCCCAAAACCGGTACGGGAAAACCTGAGCAACTGAAGGGCGACCGTAGTGGGCAATGGAGCCGTCGAATTACGGACAGACACAGAATTGTTTATACGATTAACGAAACGGAAGTAATTGTACTTGTTCTTACCACTTACGGACATTACGACGATAAGTAATTTTTTCCATTATTCTATCATTACTTATTTTTTCGTTGCTACTTTCAAGATATTCTTGAAGTATTCCTCATCGGTTTCATCCGGCTTCTGCTCGCTCTCACGCGATTTGATGGTCGGCGTGGTGTAGCGCATCATCTGGAGCACCGTGCGCACGTAAGGCAACTCATCGGGGGTGATGTTGCCTTTTTTGATAATCTCCCGAAGGTGGGGCATCGCATCCAGCGTGGTCAGCACCATCGATTCCTCTATCTTCTCGCGTGCGGTGGTCAGGTCCTCCTTTTCCTGTTGTTCTTTCTTTATGTCCATAGCAAGTGGTTTTTGATGGGTTGGTTGATACGCATGTAGTTGCCAATGCGATTGAGCGTCTCCTCCGCCTGCTCACCGAATGCAGGTGCGAACGTGGGGGCGGTCAGCTGAAGGTAATGGTACACAACATGATGGACCACAAAGTTGTGGACCGCTGAGCACAGCACCTTCAGACTTCCTTTCCACGAGTCGTCTGTCCGCAGCACCAGGTCGTAAGCCCCTCGGCTGCCACATCCTGCCGAAGGAGGCGGCAGCAAAGGTGCGGGGGCAGGATTGCCGTCGGGTGGGGCAGTGCAGAGGTCGGGCAAGATGCGGTCGCTCACGGCATTGTAAGGCGTTTCGTCCAGGCAAAAGCGCAGCCGTTCTTTCACTTGCTCGACTGCCGATTCCAGCAACCGGTCCACAAAGTCATGGTCACTGGGCGCTGTTGCCACCTCCATTGCTGTGTCGGGTTGAGTGGGATGAAAATGAACCTTCGCCACCTTGTAGGTGATGAAGTCAATGTCGTAGCACAATTCATTTTTTTGAAGGGTTATGGAGAGTGTTTTCATGGTATTTTTTTTATAGTTTTGTTTTTCCCTTTGATACGCGAATTGAGCTCTCGCCGCATCTGACGTACCGTTCCGTTCACATAGATGCCGATGCCGAAGATGCTACCGGCATAAATCAGGCATTCGCCGAAAAACCAGAGCACGCTGTCGTGAACCTCACCGGTGGGCGGCACGATAAACCCCGCCACCACCAGCCCACAACCCACCGCCAGCATCCCAACGGCAGTCCACACCTGTATTCCTTCTTTCCTATCGCGTTTCATCTTTTCTGTTCGTTTTTTGTTTTTTTCTGTCCTTCAGCATGACGCATCTTGCGTCGTGGCTGCGGGGCATGCCCATTGTGTATCG
>OMUD01000203.1 GCA_900314125.1 uncultured Prevotellaceae bacterium
GTCAGCTCAGATAATTCATTTCTTTGCTGATTTCCTGAAGCTCGTCACGGATGGATTTCAAGCGGTCAAGCACTTCAATCTTCACGTCGGTGCCTTCGCGGTTCTCTTTCAAAGCCTGGCGGGCACCTTCAAGCGTCATACCTTTCTCTTTCACGTAATAGTGAATCTTGCGGATCACGTCGATGTCATCACGGGTGTATTGACGGATGCCACGACCGGCTTTCTGAGGCTTGATGCTCGGAAATTCTTTCTCCCAGAAACGCAGCAACGTCTCCGTCACCCCAAACATCGAAGCCACTTCGCCGATCGAGTAGTATAACTTCAGGTTTTTGTTTTTATTCAGTGCCAAAGTTGTGTGGTTTTTTTCTGTTTGTCAAATGTCTGTCGTGAGAAAAATCTGCGGACTGCCATTACTGCTTGGCAGGGATGTGCTTCAGCATCTCAACCAGGAAGTTGTAGAATTTCTCAACCGAAGGGATGAAGCAACGTTCGTCCGGGGTATGAGGAGAAAGCAGCGTAGGTCCGAATGAGGCCATGTCCATTTCTGGATAGGTCACACCAATGATGCCGCACTCCAAACCGGCGTGGCATACCTGCACAATCGGTTTCTTGCCGTACATCTTCTCATAAACCTCCGACATGTTGGCCACAAGCGGGGAACTGGTGTTGGGTTGCCAGCCACCGTAGCCGCCTACCAACGTCACGTCCATGTCGGCCAGCTCGAAGCAGTCTTTCAGCGACTTGCAGAGATATTCTTTCATCGTGTCGGTGGCGCTGCGGGCCAAGATGCCAATCTCAATCTCACCACCACCGGCTTTGATGATGGCTAAGTTGGAGGAAGTCTCCACAATGTCTGGAATGGTTGGGATAAAGCGGAGAACACCGTCGTGGGCGGCCATCACTGCGCTCACCAGGTCGTCCTGAACATCTTCTGGCATGGCCTTGGCTGGCAATTCGCATGGAGTCAGTTCTATCAGGATGTTGCCGTTCTCGATGGCGGCATATTCTTCATTGAACATCTTGCAATGGCTCGACACAATCTGCTTCAATTCCTCTTCATGGCTCTTTGGAACAAGCAAAATGGCTTCGCCGTCGCGTGGGATGGCATTGCGCATGTTGCCACCGTGCCAAGAACTGATCCAGCCGGAACCTGACTCCAGAATCTCTGAAAGCATACGAGCCATCAACTTATTGGCATTGGCACGTCCCTCATTGATCTCAAGACCGGAATGTCCGCCACGCAAACCTTTGATGCTCAGTCGGTAGCCAACCATGTCGGCAGGATTCACCTCCATCTCTTCATAGCTCGAATGAACTTCAACATCCTGACCGCCGGCGCAACCTATCGTAATCTCGCCCTCGGTCTCAGAGTCTAAGTTCAGCAGATATTTTCCGGTCAGCGTACCGGCTTCCAAACCGAACGCACCATACATGCCAGTCTCTTCATCAGCGGTGATCAACACTTCAAGCGGACCATGAGCAACGCTTTCGTCTTCGATGATAGCCATCGCAGCGGCCACGCCCATGCCGTCGTCAGCACCAAGTGTCGTGCCTTTGGCGCGTACCCAGTCACCGTCTATATAAGTCTCTATAGGGTCTGTCTCAAAATTGTGCGTGCTCCCTTTCACAGCCTGAGGAACCATGTCCATGTGAGCCTGAAGGATGGCAGTCTCCAGATTTTCATAGCCTGGAGTGGCGCCCTTGCGCATCACAACATTTCCTGCCTTGTCGATAAATGCCTCACAGCCATGGGATTTACCAAAGTCCACCAAGTAATCGGCCACGGCTTTGATGTGGCCTGAAGGACGGGGTATCTGAGTGAGAGCATGAAAATTCTTCCAGACCAATGCTGGAGCCAACGATGTAATTTCCATAATATTAACCTGTTTTATTTTTGTTAGTAATAGTGAGTGTCTTCTATTTTTAGGGTGGTTCTATCAATTAGCTTTAGTTTGTGGGTAGGCTGTTTTTGAGTAGATTCGCATGCGGGAGAGCAGAAGCGTAGCGAGCTACGGTTCAAGCTCTTAAATGCGAAGATACCAAAAAGAGACAGCCACAAGCAAAGATAATTCATAATGAATTTTATAATTAATAGAACTACCCTGTAGTGCTCTAATTCACAAAGGTAAGAAAAAATATCGGAATATCATCCTTTTTATGGCGAAAATATTCATTCGGATTTGCTTTGGCGCATGCCGAGGCAGATAAGGGAGAACACGCCGAGCAGCGGAATCAATGCGGTCTGAAGACTGTGAACAATCAACACGAAGGTCTCGGCGTTTACTGCTGCCACTCCATAAAGCACAAAAATGGTTTTCACTGCGAAATGCCAAGGACCCATGCCGTTGGGAGTGGGCACGATCACGGCGATACTGCCCACGACAAAAGAGACCAAAGCCACGGTCAATCCAAGGTCGCTGCTGAAGCTGAAGCAGAAGAACGTGATGTAGAAGTGAAGGAAATAACTCACCCAGATGCCTAACGTGTAGAGAATGAAAAGCCATTTGCGGCGTACTGACTTCACGGATTTCACACCCGACCAAATGTCGTTCATGATTTTCTTGAAATGAACGTACGACGACAGCTTTTTCCACACCCAGTACAGGAATATCACCGTGATGACCACGCAGATGAAGGTCACCACATAACCGGTGGTGGTGAATTGGGAGAAGAAATGGCTCAGGTTCGTACCCGTCTTAGCGAAAAAGTTACTGAAAAGACCTAACTGGGTGAAAATCACGATGCCCACCACCAACAAAATCAGCAAACTGTCGATGATACGCTCAGTCACCACAGTGCCGATTGATTTACTGAACGACACGTTGTCGTATTTCTTCAGCACACCGCATCGCGTCACCTCTCCGATTCTCGGGATAATCAGGCTTGACGCGTACGACAGAAATACGGCATGGATGCAAGTGCTCTTGCGGGCATGCTCACCCAAGGGCTCCAGACTCTGCTGCCAGCGCAGACCGCGAAACAACTGGGCGGTCACGCCAAATACCATCGACAACATCATCACGCCCCAGTCCATATCGTTAAACAGCACGTCGTGGATGCGGCTGAAGTCAAAACCACGGTACATCCACCATAAGATGCCGCTGCCTAAGGCTAACGACAACACCACGTTCAAAATATTTCTAAATCTTGTCTTTTCCAAGGATTTTCAGGACGTTTCATGGGATTGCATGAGGATTATCAAACGGATTTTGTCTTTTTGAGGCAAATCTGGCTGAAATCTGACGCGCTCTCAATTATTTTTACTATATTTGTAATTCAAAATATGATGCAAAGTTAAGCATTATAATTTAATATTTA
>OMUD01000202.1 GCA_900314125.1 uncultured Prevotellaceae bacterium
TTAATTCTTTGCTTCCTTCTTCACCTACTTTTTCTTATCTTCCTTCTTCGGCTCTTCCTTTTTCTTCTCTTCTTTTTTTGGCTCTTCCTTCTTCTTTTCGTCCTTCTTCACCTGTTCTTTTTGGGGCTCGTTCTTCTTCGCTTCATCTTTTTTTGTCTCATCTTTCTTAGGCTCTTCCTTCTTTACTTCTTCCTTCTTCGGTTCGTCTTTTTTTGCATCGTCTTTCTTTGCTTCGTCTTTCTTCTGCGCGTCCTTTTTTGTCTCGTCTTTCTTTTCCGCAGCCTCGTCCTTGTTTTCCGTTTTCTCCGATGCTGTGGCAGGCTCTGCTGCGTCGTCCACCTGCGCCTTCTTTATTTCCATACCCTTTATGATGCCGACCACCTGGTTGTCGTATTCCAGGTTGAGCACTGAATATTTGTTCCATCCCACAACCGACAAACCCTGCTCATAGAATTTGCGAAGCCGTTTGAGTTTCTTGTCGTAGTCGGTGATGGGTCCGAGATAGATGCGTTGTTCCCCCACCCTCGGGATAAGGGTGACGACCCGCTCCTTGTTCTTGTCGTACTCCACATAGACCTGCTCAATCTGGTTGTCCCAGAAATCATCAGAGTGGATGTAGTTGGCAAATGCAGCGAGGTCGGAGACCACGAAATTGCGGTTGATCTCACCGTTTGCCACGAGGATGTTGCGTGGGAAGAGCGAGTCGGTCTCGATGATATTTCCCGACGCATCCACATAGTAGCTGACATCGTGGCGGTCATAGACAAGGGCGACCGGAACGAGCTGGTGAACCTTCACACAGACCCTCGCCTTGCCCACTTCCATTCCGTTGTTGTTGCTGTAGCATTCAGCGGAAGTGACGAACGGATTCTTCTCCACAATCCGTTTGATTTCATCAAGATCCACGAACTTCATCTTTCTTCCCACAGGGTTGATTTCCGCCTCATAGAGCATCTGCATGACCGCTGTGGAATCGACAAAGGCATCGTGATCCTCCTCATCGATGATGACCGCCACCTCAGCACACTCTTCTTCAGGATTGGTAGATTCCATTCCGAAGAAAGTGTAGATGACGTATGCCACCACCGCCAGGAAGAGCAGTGAGAAGAAGATGATTTTCAATGTCTTTGCCAGTTTCATGCAAGATGGTTCGTTATGGTTTAAGGGTTATTATTCAAAGTCCAAACTTTGCCCTGAGCGCCTGTTCGATTTGCGGCACATAGTCTTCGAGGTCGCCCGCTCCGAGCGAGACGAGCACATCGAAATCGCCTTTGGTCACGATTTCCACAACGTCCTCCTTGCGTATGAGGAACTTCTCCATTCCCGGTCTGAGGTTGTTGTAGATCAGCTTGGAAGTGACGCCCTCGATAGGCAGTTCCCGCGCCGGATAGATGTCGCAGAGATAGACGGTGTCGAGGAGTGAGAGGCTGTCGGCAAATTCCTTATAGAAATCGCGAGTGCGCGTATAAAGGTGCGGTTGGAACACCGCCGCAATCTTCTTGTCGGCATAGATGTCGCGAATGGACTTTACGCTCTGTGCGATTTCCTTCGGGTGGTGTGCATAATCGCTGAGGAACACGATCTTGTCGGACTTGATCTTGAAGTCGAATCGCCGGTCCACACCTCCGTAGGTCTTCATGCCCTGGCGGATCTCGTCAGGCGTGAGTCCGTTGAGCTGAGCGATGGCCATGGCTGCGATACCGTTGTCGATATTGATGCTGACCGGCACCCCGAGCTGAATGTCGGTGATATTGCCGAGCGGAGAAACGAAGTCGAAGGTGATCTCGCCGTTTCCGATTCTGATGTTCTCGGCATGGAAGTCGCCTTCCTCCCTTGCATACTCATACACCCTCACCCCTTCCTGGAGCTGCGGTTTCATCTCAAGTCCGCGGTGGATGACGAGTGCGCCTCCCGGCTGGATGAGCGATGAATATTTCTCAAAGCTCTCGAGATATGCCTCTTTGGTGCCATAGATGTCGAGATGGTCGGGGTCGGTGGCGGTGATGACGGTCATATAGGGGCTGAGCCAATGGAAAGAACGGTCGAACTCGTCCGCCTCGATGACCACAAATTCGCTTTTGTCCGAGAAGATGTAGTTCGTTCCGTAGTTTTTGGTGATACCTCCGAGGAACGCATTGCAATCGACATGCGACTGGTGCATGAGATGGGCGATCATGGCGGAAGTAGTGGTTTTTCCATGCGTACCCGCCACGCACAGTCCCTTATGCTTGCGTGTGAGGAATCCGAGCACTTGTGCCCGCTTCTCCACTTCAAATCCATTGTCCCTGAAGAATTTCAGCTCGGCATGGTCCTGCGGCACAGCAGGTGTATAGACCACGAGTGTGGTTTCCTTATCCTTGAAGCATTGCGGAATGGCATCGACAGACTCCTCGAAATGGATGTCCGCCCCTTCCTTCTGAAGGGTCTGGGTAAGTGGGCTCGGTGTCTTGTCGTAGCCCGCCACGTTGTAGCCTTTCGCCACGAAATATCTGACGAGCGCACTCATACCTATGCCGCCTGCACCGACGAAATAAACCGATTTTATGTTGTGAATGTTGAAAGCCATTTTAAATTGCAATCTAAAAATTATTAAATTAATAAGAGTTGTCGAGCATCCCGTCCCAAGTCAGGGTGCTCTCCCACCTCATTCGTTAGCAAGTTTCCACACCTCCTGGGCGATGACGTTGGCGGAGTCGTGGTATGCCAGTTTTCCCGCGTTCTCAGCGAGCGACTGAAGCTTCTCCGGGTCGTTGACCGTTTGGAGCGCCGTGCTGACGAGCGTCTCCCTCGCCTCCGCATCCTTGACGAGGATGGCCGCTCCCTTGGTGGAGAGCGCCAGCGCGTTCTTGGTCTGGTGGTCCTCCGCCACATTCGGTGAAGGCACGAGAATGCTCGGCTTGCGGAGCAGACAGAGCTCAGAGATGGAGCTTGCCCCCGCCCTTGACACGACGAGGTCTGCACAAGCGTATGCCTTGTCCATGCCTGCAATGAAGTCGGTGGCCTTGAGGTTCTTCACCTCATCCTCCTTGGCGAGTGCCTGACGGATTTCCTCACTGTAGAACTTACCGTGCTGCCACATTATCTGCACGCCGTCCGCATTTCTGATGTCGTCGAGATGCTGAAGGATGCTCTCGTTCACGGTTCTTGCACCAAGGCTGCCACCGATGACGAGAATGGTTTTCTTCTGCGGGTCGAGTCCGAGATCTTTAGCTGCCTGCTCGCGCGAAATATTGGCATCGACGAGGTTCTGTCGCACCGGGTTACCGGTTTTGATGATTTTGTCGGCTGGGAAGAAGCGCTCCATGCCATCGTAAGCCACGCAGATTTTCCTTGCTTTCTTGGCGAGGAGCTTGTTGGTGACTCCGGCGTATGAGTTCTGCTCCTGAATGAGCGTAGGCACTCCCATCTTGGCAGCCTGGTTGAGCAGTGGTCCGCTGGCATAGCCTCCCACTCCCACCGCCACGTCCGGTTGGAAGTCCTTGATGATTTTCTTTGCCATGCGCTGACTTTTCCATATTTTGAAGAGCACAGCGATGTTCTTGAACATGTTCTTGCGGCTGAATCCCTGTATAGGGAGTCCGATGATTTTGTAGCCCGCATCCGGCACCCTCTGCATCTCCATCCTGCCGAGCGCTCCGACGAAGAGGATCTCAGCATCGGGATGCTGGGCCTTGATGGCATTGGCAATGGAAACAGCCGGGAAGATATGTCCTCCCGTGCCTCCGCCACTGACAATAACCTTTATATTCTTACCTTTCATAATTTGACAAATTTAATCATGCAAAGTTACGAAAAATCGATGAGAAACCCACACTCTGGAGGCATGAATATGCCCTGCCGGGTTCATATTTTTGCACGTTGCTCACGCCATGCCCACATTGCTGTAGATTTCATCGGTTTCGAGGAGCGTGTCTTCGTCCTCAATAATCTTCTTCGCGGCCTTACCCTTCTTGTCTGCCACGCCCTCTGCATATCGGCTGACACTGAGGATGAGTCCGAAGTTGAAGCTGGTGAGGATGATGGAAGTGCCTCCATGGCTGATGAGCGGGAGCGTCTGTCCAGTGACTGGAATAAGTCCGACCGCCACCGACATGTTGACCATGGCCTGCATGACCATCATGAGTCCTAGCCCGACGACAAGGAATGCCGGGAAGAAGCGGTCGCACTTCTGCGCCACCCTTCCGACTCGGATGAGGAGCATGACGAAGAGCAGAAGAACCACGACAGCGCCTGCCACGCCAGTTTCCTCAATGATGATGGAATAGATGAAGTCCGACTCGGCATGAGGCAGGAAGTCGCGGGTGACCGAGTTTCCGACTCCCACGCCCGTGATGTTGGAAGATGCGATCGCCACCTTCGACATGTTGACCTGACGGGTGTCGTCCTTATATTTCTGTGAGTCCTTATCCACGTCCTCCAGTCCGATTTTCTGCTCGATACGGTGCTTCCATGTGGCAGCCCTGCGGAAGTTCTGAAGGGTAGATGCCGGGAGCACGAGGAGCGCGGTGACGAAGAGCGCCCCCACGACGAGGAGCACAGTGAGTCCCTTCATCATGAGCTTGACCGGCACATTGCCGATGAACATCATGATGACGATGACGGTGAAGAGCATGAATGCCGTGGAGAAGTTCTCAGGTGCGATGGCTCCGCAGATAAGGAAGGTGAGGAGTCCGACGATGGTAAACGCCTTCTTGTATCCTCCCTTGGTTGCCCTGACCACGATTTTCGTGCCTTTCTTCGTCTTGATTTTCTCCTCTTTCTGAAGTTTGGAGAGCACGACCGCCACCGCCATGATGAGCATGGTTTTGGCTATCTCAGAAGGCTGGAAGCTGATTCCGAAGAGAGAGATCCACCTCGACGCATCGTTCACTCCCTTGCTCGCCACGAGCACATAGACGAGCAGGCAGAATGCCAATGGCAGTCCGACGACCGGAATGAGCTTGAAGTACTTGCACGGCACCTTGCTCAAGACCACAGCGATGATGAATCCCACCACGAGGAATCCCACCTGCGAGACCATCGGCTCCCAATGCCGCTCACTCTTGAACGTGAGCTGGCTCGACGCGCTGTAGATGGTGACGATGGACACCATGCACAAAAGGAAATAAATCATCCAGAGACCGATGTCTCCCTTGACGATGTTGAGTTTGAAAAAATCCTTTATTTTCCTTCCCATGCTTCTTTCAAGACTTTAGACGTTAGACTTTAGACTTTAGTTTATCTATTATCGTTTGGATGGTTGATCAGAGGTGCTTGACGCATTCCTTGAACTGCTCGCCGCGGTCCTCCATGTTCTTGAAGAGGTCGAAGCTGGCGCAGCACGGACTGAGGAGCACGCATGATCCCGGCTCCGCCATCTTGTAGCATTCATCCACGCAGTCCTTCATGGACTGCACGTCGGCGATAGGAATGCCGAAAGAGTCGAAGCACTCATGCAGTTTCTTGTTGTCAACTCCGAGGAATACCAGTCCAATGCATTTCTCGCGCACAAGGTCGTAGATTTCAGAATAGTCATTGCCTTTATCCACCCCACCGAGGATGAGGACCGTAGGTTTTCTCATGCTCTCGAGCGCATACCAGCACGCGTTGACGTTGGTGGCCTTGGAGTCGTTGACGAACTCCACTCCCCTCACCTTTCCCGCTTTCTCGAGTCGGTGCTCCACTCCTCCGAAGCTGCTGAGCCCCTTACGGATGAACTCGTTGGTGACCCCTGCGATGTTTGCCGTGATACCGGCAGCGAGTGAGTTGTAGAGGTTATGTTTTCCACGGAGCGCCAGTTCCTCGAGCTCCATGTTGAACGGAGTTGGCTTCTCGATGATGTATTCCTGCTCCTCGGCGTAGGCGATGGCGTCGTCCTCATGGAATTCAGAGAACGGATAGAGCTGTGCCTTGATGTCGTACTTCTCGAGCTCACGCTTGATGACCGGGTCATCGTTCCAGAACACGAACGCGTCGTTCTCTGTGAGGTTCTGGGTGATTCTCATCTTGGCATCCACGTAGTTCTGCATCTTGAAGTCGTAGCGGTCGAGATGGTCGGGCGTGATATTCATGAGGATGGCGATATCCGCCTTGAAGTCGTACATGTTGTCGAGTTGGAAGCTGGAGAGCTCGATGACATAATAGTCGAAGCTGCACTCCGCCACCTGCAACGCGAGGCTGCTTCCGATGTTTCCTGCAAGTCCCACGTTGTAGCCCGCCTCTTTGAGGATGTGGTAGATGAGCGAGGTGGTCGTGGTCTTACCGTTGGAACCGGTGATGCAGATCATCTTGGCGTCGGTGTATCTACCGGCGAACTCGATTTCGGAGATGACGTGAATCCCCTTCTGCCTTACTTTCTGAATCATTGGCGCCTTGTCGGGTATTCCCGGGCTCTTGATGATTTCGTCGGCATTGAGGATTTTCTCCTCCGTATGCTGTTTCTCTTCCCACTCAATGTGGTGGTCGTCGAGCAGTTTCTTATATTTGTCCTTAATTTCAGCGAGGTCGGACACGAAGACCTCAAATCCCTGCTTCTTTGCGAGAACGGCAGCTCCTGCTCCGCTCTCCGCCGCACCAAGAATAACAATACGCTTAGACATGTATTTAGACTTTAGATTTTAGACTTTAGA
>OMUD01000201.1 GCA_900314125.1 uncultured Prevotellaceae bacterium
GCGTAGCACAAACGTCTGGTGGTGGTGGAACTTCAAGTGATATGCCTTGGCGTGACAAGAATGAAGACTATCTCCATTGAGCTTACCATGCCATGCGATATGCTCACGCTATGCATTATCCAGGCAATAGGTATAAGCGGGCACAGAGCAGATAGCCTCACGCGTATGCGTTATAATTGAGTGGGCGTCCCGAAATGGAATACCCACTCATTAACATACAACTTATATGGTCAACTCAATGTTCCACAGCCTGATGATTGCTTTGTACTAGGCTCTGGCGCAGATGTACCACCAGTTTCAGAAAAAACTGCACCTCTGTCAGAAGGAACTATTGTTGATGTAACAGGATCTGGAATAGGCTTCACTACACGTGAGAGCATAAATGAATCCTGGGTTCTATAACCATCTTCTTGTTCTTGTGATTCAGCATTCCATAAAGGATGAACGAGATGCTCAACTTTAGACCCGCCTCTTCCCCCAGAGGTGAAGAATCCCGTTTTCCAATCATTGCCATCATTTGAATGATATGTTAGACGTCCTGGATTTGCATTTGCTACCCGATTACCTATTTCATTAAGGACATTTGCGAGATCTCCATATGGAGTATTCCCCAAGTCGTTAAAGCCCATTTCATAGGTGTCGTCAAGCAACAACTTGATGACATCCATGCCAAGTCGCCAATCGAGTACATGATGAAGCCCCCGATTATAATATGTATTCAAACATATGGGACAAGAAGTTTTACATTCTTGTGCATGCTTCTTTATAGACTGCATAAAAGGACTTGAGGGATTAGGAGACACAATATCTTCCATTATTTCTATTAGCTTCAATTTCCCAGTCGGAGAAGGAGAACAAAGCATAGAAACAAATCCAGCTCCATTTGGCGCTTTGTCGTTCATATATACAGAAGGCATTCCGTTTCCATCAATTTTCACCTCGCTGATTTCGATCTCGTTTGGATCGATGTCAATATCTTCGGCAAATACGCGCTGAATTAGTGATGCAGCTGAATAAAAAGCAGCTACAACAGCCGGTTTATTTCCCGTCTGGCAGTTCAAATTTAGGCATTGAGGAATCGAATTGGGATCAAGTGACAAACAAAGTATATCTGTTACCTTCTTTGCGCCAAGTGCAATATCAAATTCATCTCCTTCTGTCGTGAAAGAATTATCAAGATATTCACTTTTTATAAAATTCGGTATTCCTGGAATTGAAGCAGTAACACTTGGAGATTTAAATTTAGGCCATACAGCTTCTTGTCTCCCTCTGTTATTAATTGATTGCCAAGCATATTTTCCAGTAAAAAGGAGTCCGTTATTCGTGTTAACGTACCAGACATCACTTACATGATTCTGATTGCCATTCCAAATCTCCCACTTACCGGCTCCGCCAGAAATTGCAGTAGGATGTGTTGGATAGGCATTAACCCATAGAGTCACCGGAGTGTAATTACTGCGGCTATCGTCTTCATTTATCGTTTCACCCTTATTGTTTTTGATCTTTGCTGTTCTATAAGCCTTGGGAATGACAAGTCTTACAGCTGGATTATTGGGAACATTGTTGTATCCTGGCAGAATATCTACAACTTCACCATTCGAGTTTAGAGTAAGAGAATAGATGTGCTCGAGAGGGTCCAACACATTGATTTTACCATTGTAATCAGTTTGACTGCGGCATTCATTTAAGAAGCCTAATGGGATTGTCAAACCTGCAGAGGTATATTCACCACCATCTTTAGTTTTCATAGCTCCAGGTGCAAATTCAACAATCGATTGTTCTACAGGACGGTCTATTATCCCTGTATATTTTTCTTGACGGTTTACAAGTTTCCCCTGGTGATAGAAATTTCGAATGGATGTTGGCATACCATACATTGGCAACAGTCCTGCTTCTGCTATCGCTTGAGCGTTATCGCCTGAAGCACTATTTTTAATAGCAACATCCATTTCATTGATCACGTCTTTCTTCAACCAATCAAGAATAGATTGTTTATCCGGTTTGCTAATAGAGAATTGTTTTGTATAGTAGTCTAAAATTTCTGAAATTGTTGTATTCAAATTTCTCTTTATGTAATCTTCTATCTCAGGTTTAACATCATTCTCCCAATCTCCCTTAGATGCACCGATACCTCCCAGTTGACCGCAAGTGCCTGAAGGCATAGTTTTCCATTCTGATTTCGTTGCTGATATGGTCATAATAATGTGTTTAAGAATAATCCTCTTAAGTATAACGAGGTTAGTCTGTCCACCTACGCAGGGATCTACAGAAAGTGTTGGGTCTGCAGGTTTTCCACTTGTCATATATTTTGCACCTTCAGCATAATAATAGTTGTCGTGACTTCTTCCACGACAGAATGTGAGAGCTGCAGAGTATGCCTGTCCTCGACGACCTGCACGACCTACACGCTGTTGATAGTTGTATCGAGTAGGTGGCATGTTGCCTTGGTAGATAGCCTGAAGACTACCTATATCCACGCCAACTTCCATTGTAGTTGTTACGCTCAACATATCTATCTTTCGAACATGGGGTTGAGCAGGAGAAGGATCAAGAATTATATCCTTGAACTGAAGGAGTCTTTCTGTTTGATTGTCTGTCTGACCCGACAATTCTTCTGAGTGCAAGCGTTTGGGATTATGAGCTTCAACGAAAATATCATGTGAGATATAATGACTCTTCCATAATGTTTCTACTTTACCAGTAGGAGACTTTGGTAGCGGCTTAAGACATGCCAGATTGGTGCAGAGTCCCATGCCACGATGCAGATGGATACGTCCGCAATGTTCGCATTGGTAGTAATCATCACCTTGATGCGCCAAAGAAAAACGCAAAGGTTTATTTATTTGAAGTAATCCGTTTTGATCTATTGCTACAGCCCGCAATGCCGCATGGAGTTGATTGCCTAATGTGCCTGCAGTTAATCCTGCAGCGCTTTCCAATTTAGATACTGCGTTTTGAACTTCTTTCACATAATTGCTAAAGTTAGCCCAAGCAGCGGGTTTGAATGCAGTTCCACTGTATCTGTACTTGTCGCCAAATACTCGGATAAAAGCATTCAAAACATTCTCTATGGTAATACCTTCCTTTGTCAAATAATACTGCAATGTTGACTGTAATGTGGATACAGCAGTATTGTTTGTGACACTACAACCAGCAACATATCCAAGTCCGGCTTCTTCAGTATTAACCTTCATGTACTGGCCAAAGCAATTTTCAAAGATGTGGGCTTGAATTGTATTAATTGTTCTTGTGATAAGATTTGTATCAGTCAGGCGTTTTTGAGTAAAGTCATAAACTTCGTCCCAATAGTCATGGTTCTCCGGATGCAATTCAGCATAAGTAGCACCAGAAGGATTAATGCCGAGATCAAGCATTTTCTGCACTAACTCACCGTCAACAGTAGTCTGTCCACTTTTACAAATCAATTTGTTCAAATCAACAAATAGTTGTGTTGGACTATATGCATCTATTTGAGCTGTTTTTTGCGCAAGTGAGATAGTGGATGTTACAATGCTTTGAATATAATTAAGGTCTGCGGTGTTAAGCCCTAAATTACTTACTACAGGTTGGATATTACACCATTGAAGTCCTGATGCCAGCATCGATGTGACAATCGATCGGGCATTCGAGAGATTGGTTGGTGCTGCAGTTTGCTTTGCTTTAATTATCTGTATAAAAGCCAATCGTAGCATATCACGATAATGCTCTTTGGCAATTAGTTTTGACTGCTCTGCTGCATCCTGGCGGCTATCTGAAAATCCTATAAGTTTGGGTGCATGATCGTCTTTGGGATCTAGCTGATAAAGCAATTCCTTACAAAGCAACTGATTGTTCCTTCCCATACCAGTGCGGAAACTACGAATAGGTGATTTTACCGAATCTCGGCGAGAATAGTTTTTAAGACATGCGGGACATTGGCATGGAAGTGCTTGCGCATTTTCTAAGCCTACACATTCATATGCAAAGCCATGAATGGAAGGAGAGCCCGTATTTACCGTTTCAATTGTACCATCACATGTGTTTAGCCATGCTTCTTTCCAAAAACCATATTGAGTTTGACTATTGTGCGGGTCGCCTCCATTTGATATGTCTGAATGAAGTACATCATTACTATCAGGATAGGTAAGGATGTGCTCAGTGTTATTTGTATTTCTGCTACTTGGCCAAAACACAGCATAGCCATCATATTTTTTCCTTTGCACCATTGGAGTAGCCTGCATATTAGGGATACGTGTGATATCCGGGCTATTAAGGTTCATCGCAAAAGGTGCACTATGTGTTTTACAGTTACCTCCAATGAACAACTCCCCACAACATTCGCAACGTAACAGTTCAAGCATTTTGTGCTGGCCATTTGATGCAATCTCTTTAGGCTGATATGATAACTCTCCAATAGGTCCTTTCCCATGAGAATCAGGCTGCAATTCTCCCCAAAGACCTTCTATATATTTATAGAACTGATGGAAGCGAATGCTAGGTAACATAGAATGTTTTACTGCACCGCGGAATATAAGAAATCCGCGAATAGCATCATCAGATGGGTTGCCAGGAAGTCTTGTCAGTTCTGACACTTCAAATGTTTTAGGTTTATCTGTGAATTGTGCGTCACCGGCTTTCCATGTAGCACCAGCAACTTTCAGTAAATCATAATATATCTGATCTGCATAATCATCCACAAACTGGGAGAAAGTGCCCATATAACCAACGCTGCTTAAAAAATCCGTTTCAGTCTGAACCCTTTCAATTTTCTGCTCATAATAAGGCTTTCCGCAATGATTGGCAATATAAAACTGGTCGAACTTGGAGTAATCGAGTTTCTTTGAAGATATAGGAAACACATCATATCCCGTCTGAATTTCAAATTGTTTTCCTAAATGAGCAGGATCATACACGCCAAAGAAATCCTCTAGATACTTTTGGGGGTTGTTGTCAATGGAGGCGCTTGAAGCATAAATGCGCAACTGAGGATTGGGCTGTAACATGCCGTTAATCTTCTTCATCGGTGGTACGCCAATTCTGTTCAAGAACATACGGAGAAGATATGCCACCTCAGCGCCTGCAGTGCCACGGTGAAGATGAAGTTCGTCGACTACAAGATGGAAAACAGCATTCGCATTCTGAGGATCAGTATAGTAATCGCGTGTGGCATCTAACATTCCTTGTTCTTCAAGTCTCATGAGCATAATACTCAACATGCTGACGTTTGTGATAAGAATGTCAGGTGGCGTTTTCTGCATATCCTCGCGAACCAACATTTCGCTTGTGAAGGATTGGCTATCAAGTCGAGGGGCAACATAGATGTCGTCTGGTTCGCACTTGCCATTATTTGCTGCATTCGCTAATCCTGTAGCTTGGCTGGCGATCTCCACTAATAGTTCGTGGGAAGTCTTGGTGTCTTCTTTTCTTTCTTCCTTCAGTGTGCTGCCATTATAGCTTCCGAAGAAGATGCGGTGACCTCCACATTGGTTGTCTAAAAACTCACGTACATCGTCGGAGTCGAGAGCCTTGCGCAAACGACCAACTTGATCAGCAACCAATGCATTCATTGGATATAAAAGGAGTGATCGGATAGCAGACGGACGTTGCTCTCCATCGCGTTGACACGCTTTATATTTAGATGTGGGGGCAGTCGAGTCTTCCTGATTCTGCCACCAATTTGCGATATACGATTGTTGTCCATAGGTATTATGCCACGCTTTAGCTTCACTCAATAAAGATGCCAAGAGCGGAAGCATGAAGGATTCGGTTTTACCAGAGCCAGTACCAGATGTGATCAAAACATTTTTGCCCTGGCCATATCCCTTACAGAGCATTTCAAATTGATGTCGATAAGGATTATAAGTAGCGAAACGGCCTAATAGGCATGTACGGTCTTCATCGCGCATAAGACCACGAGCGATGAAATCAGCAAAGTTGTCAGGAAGTGAAGTGCCACTGTATTTGTATTCATGACTTCTCGGGTCGCAAAGCTCTACTAAGTCCGTATTCTCAGCAACATACTTGGGTGTCAATTCACAAAGTGGTTTTTTATGAAGGTTGTCGTTCTTTCTCAACTCTTCATTCTTTCTAGCATCTAAGTTCTTGTAGAGTGGATTTCTATCAGAGAACTTATAAGAAGTTTCAAAATAGAGATAATAGTCCTTCTCTATCTTTTCAAATGCCCCAATTGGGTCATTCGAGAGTAATTGTTCGTACTGTGCCATATTTATTCGTTTTTAAATTATATCCATTTCAATTAGTCCATTTACTGTTGTGGGAGGAGTAACAGATGCCGGCTCAATTTTCCATTTTTGTATATTAGAATAAGACTTGAGCATCTCTGACAATAATTCGTTTACACTTCGACCACCTGTTATTCTTACATACTTCTGAGTTTTGTTATCAATGAAGTACACATTCCCTTTTTCGGAAAAGGCATATATTACATCCTTATGCGTGACGATAATTCTATGTTTATCTAAATACATCTTCCAGTTACTAGAGTTTGGATATGGAGTGTATTTTTGAGATTCATTATACGAGAGTCTATTAAGCCAAGCTGTAGAATCAATATTATGATATGTCTTTATGTCCGAATATGGTATGCTGTCTCCTTTTGATATCTTTATGGGCAGATTTGTCTTTTGATGGTCAATAACAAAAACCTTATGTTCATCGGGTAGCCCCAAGTTCAAATCGCAAAGAGCCATATCGAGTACACGGGGAATTCCCATTTTGTGAAGGAAAGACACGTTTGTTGATTGTCCGTCGTTTATTATGCAGATAGGGACATTTTTCTCATTCTCACAATATACTCTCGCTAAATGCTTTGGTATTGGAAGAAAACATAGACTTTTGGAATCTTGATAATTTTTTAACGTGAGTATCTGTCCTGACTTATCTTTGAAACAAATCACTTCTTTATTGTATGAGTCTTTAACGATGTCTGGTAGATCTCCATGCTTACCACTATACGCATCACCAGTACCATTAAGGAATCTTGATGCAAACTCCTTCATGTTTCCAATGTTTGAAAGGAGATTATAGGCATATGGCGATTGAATACAATTCCATTTTTTTATATTTTGTCCAGCCTCTTGTTTGGTCTCAAAGAGCGCCAAATCAGGAAGGCACTTATACTCTGGCGAATCAATCTCTGCACAAGGTCCTGGAGTGCGCAGATTACCAAGACTTTTCTCATAAGGACGTTTATATAGAACTGTTCTTATATTATTTTGACAAATAAAGTCTTTTAACTCTTGGTCGCTATAAACGCCTTTTATTAAGTACATATTAGATGACTTAGGTTTTCCAAACGCATGATATAACGTTTTTTCTACGAATGGAGCAACAAGTTGGTTTATATATTTACCAGTTGAAGAGTCTTTATCTCCAATAATATAACCCAATCGGCGTAAAGCATAAATGAGTTTTCTGCGATTTTGATCATTTGGATCAGTTATGCCAAAGAGCTGCAAAACGAAGTTCAAGGCATTTTTCATACCTACCTCATTCACGCATCCATTCTCATCTGCCAATTCGCATAACAAATTGAGCAATATGTCTGTATAATCTGTTCTTTTATAAGAAAGCTGCTTAGATGCTGTAGCATTTCCTATGGTGGTATTACTTGTGGGTTGAGTATATGATACAGTATTTCCCCATCCGTCAATACTATATTTCTGAGATTTAATATCCCATCTTGGTTTAAAGTACACAGATTCACTCATCAGGACATACTTCTCATCACTTGATTTGACAGAAACAGATCCATTAATGCATAGGAACCTTTCATTTATGTTTAAACGGAAATAAGTGTTTCCATCAGCGCCAAAGAAGGTCTCAATCTTTTCTGAGGGAGAACCAACCACATTGGGCTCCCACCACAATTGTTCATCATTTTGTAATGTTATACGACAATATGATCCAATGCGATAAAATCCGAATCGGTCAGTTACCTTATCCTTTTTTATATCGACAGATACTTCTTTTCCTTGATAGCAGTGCGTCTCATAGATATCAAAACCTGGGACGGAGAAGTCTGTCACATTCTTCCATCCTTCTGGACAAACGTTTAGCCCTCGCTTCTTTTGAGGAACAAACTGGAGATAATGCTTCCCAGGGATTACTTCTGTCACTTGATGAAAATAATCCAGGGATGCCGATTCAAAATAAAATTTTGTACTGCTTGCGATATTTTTGAGAGAATAATGGTTCCCGTTTATATTATAGTTGAAATCTCCAATTGCTTGGAGCAAGACATCGTCTCCTAGCGGATCTGCAACTTCAGACGACTGGGGGTCATATTTAAATCCTTTTCCATTAAAAGATATGCCTCCTAATGCATCTCCTGTGGTCATTATGAATACCGGTTCTCCTGTATTGAAATCAAAACTCAACTCATAACGCCAATAAACCCTTCTTTTTTGTCTTTGGTTCTCTGCTGTGGCAGGTTTTCCAAAATTGAGATTTGGCAATGTAAGCAGGTTCTTGAAGTATGGATTGTTTTCTTCCTTTTTAATTTTATCTATAAGATTATTCTTCTTGGCTTCTGCAAGTGAAGGCAAAAGATATGAGTCTGCAAAATCTTTATATGTCCCATCTTCCCATTTCAAATTATTAACCTCAATAAAGTCAATAAAATCTTCACGTTCTTTCTTCGAAAGTACAAGATGGTATTTTATTCGGCTAATATTTACTTTTGTACTAAGTTCACGATTAGAAACCATCCTTTGGTGGTTAAAGGAAGGACAATCTTTATTGAGCTGTGTAAATAATTCATCAATTCTATCAGAAATTGTCGGAGCATTTTCTAAGTACTCACTTGCAAAGTCCCTTATTTCCGTGCGATTAGCCCCCCGCTTTTGGGCAGCATACATAATTGCACAGATCATTGCGAAATATGAAGGAATATTATCAATCTTTTTCTCATTATTCAGTAAGTATGTAACCACAGAATTCCATGATCTTATATCACTTTTATAGTGTATATGGAAATCATTTATAAAATCCTTTATTTGGCCTTTATTAAAAAGAACATAAAGCAAGAAGAATTCTGCCCAACTATTATCATCTTTTTCTTCTTCTGGGAAAATATTACTGCCTATTTCGTTAAGGAGGGCATCATCCACAAACAGTAATGGATCTTCTCTTCTTTGAGGAAAGAAATATTCAAACAATGCTTTATTCCATTTAGCATAACACTGCATTGTATATGTTGAAAAGCTTTCTGACTTCATATTCTTACTTCATTTCTATAAAAACTATACCGTCCAATTCCTCCTCAAGTTCACGCAATACAGGTAAAACGATATTATCGTTTGCATCAATTGTGATAATAATTGTATGTACTGCTCTTGTAAGTGGCATCAATGCCCACAAAACTTGCATATAACGACGGGCTGCTCCATAATTGATTTCACTGTAGTCGTGAGGGTGTGGTAGGGTAAACAACTCGTGAAAACGTAAGCATACAACTGTCCATGCCTCCAGACCTCGACATGACTCATAAGGGTAGAGCCGATGCTCATTATTCTTTGCATTCGTCTCGCCATAAACAGTATTTCTTATTTCATGATTGGAGGCATCAAATAAATTGATTTTAGCCTCAGCATAAGCTTGTTTCAATGCGAACATTCCTTTATCAACTAGCGAATTGGGTGCCAAAAGCATATAATCGTATGCTGTTCCTCCATGTTTTGTGCATTCTTCCATATATTTGTTGTGCATATCTGGTCCGTAAGCATTAGTTACTATAACTTTTCCACCAACAAGGTCTTCATTGGGCAACACATCCCACGAAACACCCATTTTTGCTGCAAAAGCCTTTGCAAAGACAGTCAGATTGCGGCATTGTCTTTTACAGATCTTAAATTGCGGCAAACTCGACATGCCCCATTCTGGCTGATCTGTACGCTGCATAAACTGATCTATACCATCAGCAATAACTATTTGGGAGTTAGATTTCTGGCAAATTCCTTTCAATGCATCAATAAGTGGCTTGGTCCAATCCTGAGCCTCATCTACTAACACATAATCAAACTTTGTTGTAATTTTCCCTTTGGATATAAATGCACTATTGAGTTTTGAAACCGCATTAAGAAAATCATTATTTATATCCTTTGAGGAACCCCACAACCCATTTTTAGCCAAATATGCGATAAAAAACTGATGCATCGATTTCATTTCAGGTGCATTCATCTCACTTACATACTGTATCGTGTGTTTTAAATCGGAAAGTAGAGCAATATTGTAGGTTAAGAAGAGGCACTTTTTACCTCTACTCATAAGATAATTGGCTGCCTGTAAGAGCATAATGGTTTTTCCTGTTCCTGCATGTCCAGAAAGGACGATTATGGGATCAGATTTTGAAACTGCTGACAAAACATCTTCTGATACCTTAGGAATCAGATTCAATCGCTTAATCGTCATGGTATCTGCACCTCTCAAATGTGCACAAAAAAGTTTTGCGACCCACTCGATATCGTTAATACTTGATGTCTTAAAGGCATCGAAAAAACCATTGTCTCTCAACTTTGATCGTCTTGCGATTGCAGAAAACAAATCTTCTGTAGTGCTATCTGAACAAAGAATATTTGTATCGACTAAATGAAAGGATGACTCAAAATCATTTTTATTAATGCCAGTAAGCCATATTACATTTGAAACAAATGGAACGTCAATGTATTCGTCATACAGGTTGTCCGACAACATTTTTTGTAATGTTTGGTTTTGTTCTTGGCTTTGTTTCGTGACATCCTTTTCACCGCTAGGATATTGTACCCACAAATGTGAACCCTTAACATCTATACCTTCAGCATTGTGAGATTTAACTTCGATAGCAACACAAAAAGACTTGAAAGATATGTTTTTAAAAAAGCCGACCTCATCCAACACATAATCATGCAAATAACCGAAGGCCATAATATCTATGTCATCATGTCCTGTGCCAGGATAAGCGCAGATACTAGGCAAAATCCATATTTTACCATCGTATTCGTCAAGTTCTTTGTCTAGCATTTTCTTTATACTGAAAGATGCGGTCTTCACATCTTCAGCCATATTATCTTTATGCAAAAATATTTCAGCCATATTTAAATATTGAAATGTTTTATGTTTGTAGTAAACTTTTACAAATGGAAATTAATCTTAACTTTTTCAACTAAACCATTCGGAAAAGAGAATGATAGATTCATGCTATCCCATTCTGGTTTTGCCTTATGAATGATGCGGTGATACGAGGGCGAAAGGATTATAATATTAGAAGTGTCATTGTTCATACTCTCAGTAAAGGGGATGATATGGTGAGCCTCTACCACGAAAGCATTGTATTCACCACCAATCTTTTCACCTGTCATTTGACAACGATAATCGTAAAGCAGTTTCAGAGAGTCGCCTATTGAGCGGTCAAGTTGACGTACCTTTTGCAGACGAGTCACTTGCTTGATGGTTGCATTCTTGTCCTCGCGAGGTTCAAAGGTCTCAAAATCCAACTCTGTCAGCGTACTAATTTCTGTTTTCACCTCTGCCTTTACCGCAGTCGCGACGAGGACCAATACGAATAAAAGTTCGTCTACGATAGCGCACAGGAGGCAGGTCAGACGGACTAACCTCAGCAACCAACAAGTCA
>OMUD01000199.1 GCA_900314125.1 uncultured Prevotellaceae bacterium
GTTCTCCTTCAATTGGAGTTTCACGTCATTGATGCCATGATTGAACATATTGACATAAGCCAGGGGTTTCATCATCTCCGCCACTATGCTGTTACACATTTTGCTCAAAAAATCATTTTATCCATCCAGAGCTGTTTCAGAAATTGTTGGGCAGGCCATACTTCCACATTGTTTAGTTTGCGAGGGGAGGAATCTAACGAGACGAGGATGAGCTTTGCGTTGGGGTATTCTTCGCTGAAAGCTTTGAGTCCTTTAGTGTCGCCAGATGAAACGGCATGAGAAGACTTCACTTCAATGGCAACTTCGGCATCGCCAATCACGGCGTCAACTTCATACTTATTGTCGAGCGTATGCCAGAATGAGAACTTCTTATATAGATTTCTATATGAGAGATATGCCCTTAATTCTTGAATGATTAAATGTTCTAACGCATGTCCGTATATATCAGTTCCTGGCTGTAGTGATTTCATGGTGAGAAGGTGGTTTGGAATAGCCACGTCAAAATAATAGAATTTTGGTGACTGAATGACACGACGTTTAACGACTCTTGTGTATGCTGGAAGGAAAAAGCCAAGCATAGTTTCTTCTAAGATGGTGAAATATTCTTTCACTGTTTTTGAGGAGACGCCGCAATCTTGGGCAATATTGGTGTAATTCACAATCTCTGAGTTACTTAAAGCAGCTACTCTCAAAAAACGTGTGAATGATTCCAAACGTCTCACAACCGCCTCTTCCACGATTTCCTGCTGGAGATAGTCGCCAATGTAGGCATTTATTCTTTGTGTGGAGTTCTCCGACAGATAATGCCGGGGAAGCATACCATGGTTGATGGCCCGATTGATGTCAAAATTTGGAATTTCTGCACTGACAAGTGGAAAGAGGGTGCGTCGCAATGCCCTCCCTCCAAGCAGGTTTGCTCCACTCCGTTTCAGTTTACGAGCGCTTGAACCGCTGAGAATAAAGCGAATTCCCTTGTTCTCAATGAGCCAGTGGACCTCATCGAGTAAAGCAGGAACTTTCTGCACTTCGTCAATAATGACGAGGGTGCCTTCATCAAGCATTTCGCATTCTTCTCTTAAGAGTGAGGGGCGCAACATCAAGGAAGTTCTGACATCAGTTTTTAACAAATCATAGAGTTTTGCATCAGGAAAGAGTGCTTTCAACAATGTGCTCTTTCCTGTTTGCCGAGACCCCCAAAGAAATAGGCTGTCTTCTTTGATTTCTTCCAATTTGAGTATTCGTTCGAGCATTATATCAGTTTTATTTGCAAATATAATGATTCTCAATGTAATAGACAATAATAATGCAGAAAATCTGAAGTGCTACTTCAGATTTTCACTGAATTTTTGAAATACTACTTCAGATTTTCTGCATTATTATTTTGCCTTTTGAATAAAAAAGATTATCTTTGCAGTCCATAATTTTAAGTTTTTTAAGTGAACGTGGCGGGACAAAGCAGTGATGCTGAGTCCCGCCTTTTTTTGATGTCCTCTGGTCTTAGGAGTCGAGTTCGGAGAGTTCTTCGTCGGTGAGATCGTCAACCTCGTCGGCAGGACCGAAGGCGTCGATAAGCTGCTCTATCCTGTCCAATTCCTTTTTATACATCTTTTCCTCCTCTTCGATGTCGTTGAGGATTTTGACGAGTGGTCCTCCAACTGACTGCAATGCAACCAGGGCTTCATAGATGCGTCCTGACGCATTTTTGAACACACGTGCGTATGTGTGGAGGATGGCGATGGAATTGCCCGTCAGAGGGTCTGCCTCGCCCTTGTATTGTTCCGTCAGCATTTCTTCTGCCCCTTCGATCTCCTTCAACCATTTGTTGAGGTTTTTCTGAAAGTAATAAAGCTTGATTTTGAAGTCGGAAGCGACGATTGGAATTTGCCTTACTTTTGCCAGGTCATCACAAATGCCGTCGATAAAAGTCTCAATAGCTGCGTTTGATGCAAGTTTAATCATAATTGATTGGTTTAATAAAGTTAAAATAGTTTTATTAAAAAGAGGGTGTGTCAAAATAATGTTCAGTCGTCTGACGGCGAGAAATCCCACAAATCCACCCAAATCTAACAAATCATAAATTATTGATATACAAGTCAAAAGATTTTGAAAGATTTGAAAAGATTTGATAGATTTCTGCGCGAAGCGCACTCCTAATTATTTTGACACACCCTCGTGTTTTAAGAACAAATGAGTGTTTTCTGGAAAGAACACCTTCCTTTGAGGTAGAGGTTCCACATCTTGTCTTTCTTCTTCCAGTTTTCCCTCATCCGTGCATAGTGTTCTTCCCACAGCCTTGCATATTCTTTTTCCTCTTCGGATTGATATGGTTGCTTGTCTGGCAAGATTGTGACATCGTATTGGCGGTTAAGTTTTCCTACCTTGTCGCAGAAGTCCTCCACCTCCTTTGTGGAAATGTAGGCGCACTGCACACGCGTTGTGTCCGCTCCGGCAAAGAAGAGCATGTCGCCCTTGCCTGTGAGTTTCTCCGCTCCGATTCGGTCGAGAATTACCCGGCTGTCCGTTCCTGTTGTAGTTCTGAATGCGATTCGTGTGGGGAAGTTCGCCTTGATATTTCCTGTGACGATCTTCGTGTCCGGTCGTTGCGTTGAGATAATCATGTGAATGCCGACTGCACGTGCTTTCTGAGCGATTCGGCAGATCGACTTTTCGATACTCCTGTCGCGGCTCTGCATGACGAGATCGCCATACTCATCAACAATGACGACATAATACGGCATTTTCTGCTCACTGACGGCATTGTACTCAACGATATTCCTCACACCCTGTTGTTTGAGTAACGAATAACGTTGCTCCATCAACTCTATGAGTGAGTCGAGTGTCTGCTCCGCAACCGACAGTTCTGTAACGATTGGCGAAGACGCACCACTGAACTTTGCAAGATAAGGAGTGATTTTCTCATAGACCGAAAGTTCGACCTGTTTTGGATCCACGAGGACGAATTTCAGTTCGTCGGGCGATTTCTTCCGGATGAGAGACGATATGATGACGTTAAGTCCGACTGATTTGCCTTGTCCCGTGGCACCTGCGATAAGCAAGTGCGGGGCTTCGGCAAGGTCAGTCATAAACACATCGCCCTCCACGTCTTTTCCTAAGGCAAGCGGAAGAATCATTCCTGTGTTTTCGTACTCCCAGGAAGAGAATATCTCCTCCGTGGTCAGGATTTCTCTCTGTTCGTTGGGGACCTCTATGCCCACCTTTCCACCTGGCATCGGTGCGACCACCCGTACATTCGGAACCTGGAGCGAGACGGCAATCTCGTCTTTCAGGTTGCGTATCTTGGCTATCCGCACGCCGAGAGCCGGTCGGAACACATAAAGTGTGAGTGAGGCTCCGACTTTCTCCTTGATGTCTCCATTGATAACGATATTGAAGGCATCAAGCACCTGTTTTAATTTTTCTTTTCTCATAGACTGATGATTTGATGTTGTTCGTTTCAAAACTTTGCTGAATCTTTATGCTGTGCGGGATAAAGACCCATAAAAGCAAGAATCAGGAGAAGAAATCCTGAATTTCCACTTTCCATTTAGTATCCTCAAACATTCTGTCTATTTAGTCATGTTTTTTTTCTTCAGCTTTCATTATTAAACTTTATTTCGTTTTGATAATTATACATAATGAGAAGTCTTTTGTGCAATATAATTATATTTTATCCCATTTTTTCCCTTGAGTGAAATATTTACATAAGTTCTCATCCTCTTCGCTCATGGTTACCCCAAGGAAGAATGCAGCTCTTGACACTCCTACATAAATATATCTTTTCAATAATTCTTTATTCTTTATTTCGCTATCAATATTATGAAAGAAAACAACATCAAATTCCATTCCCTTCACGACGTCTATCGGATAAACTCTGATGTCGTTGCTATCTGAAAGAACGTTACCCTCACTTCCATTAAGAACCTTAATACCTGTATCAGCAATAAAATCGGTGTCAGACAATATGTTCACAAAGCTTGATATTTTGTCCTTATCATTAAGGAAAATTGCAATTGAAGGCAATTTCCTATCGTATGCAATGTACACTTCTTTAATTCTCTGTTCTATCCATTCAATTTTTTCGCATTCGTCATCAGAGATAAAGGCCAAAGGTTTTGGAACTTTAGTTGATTTCATGTGTGCCCTATACTTTGGTTCGACTCCAATTGTGTCTGTATAGAGTTGTTTAGCGACGTCCAGAAGCCGTGTGCTTTGTCGATAAGATGTTCTCATATCCACAACGGTCATGTTTTTTACGACATCGCCTAAATCGCCCCAATCAGTTATTCCTTGTTCCGTCAATCTCTGCATCATATCACCGCACAATGTTAAAGAATTATAATCCATTTTCAACATCGACTCCATAGCATAAATATCATATTTACTAAAGTCTGTTGCTTCATCAACTCCAATAATTGGACGCTCAATCTCTTTGTATGCAGAAATGAAAACATGTGTTAGATTGTTCCCACCATTTCTTAATATAGATTTTACAATATTATTAATGAATCCAATTAACAATGACTGTTCCTGAGCGTGAAGTTCCTTACCTTCTCTTCTTTTGATCAGCCTTGCTAACACTTCATGGTTCCAACCAATTGCTTTCTCTGCATATACTTTTTTACGAAATCTTTTATACTTGGTATTGAATCCACCAAATATATTTGAAACGATTCCTCTTGTGTATTTTGCATATTGCTCGAAAAGAGCAAGTTCTCCAATTCTGCTCATTTTAGAGCGATGAGATTCCAGTAATATAGGCTCCAGCAATTCACTTAACTTTTTTTGACGAGCTGTCAATTTTGCAGAAGAGTATATTATGTTATAACAGAATCTTTTGAACCATGTTTTAATTGCCTTTGTTATTTTCCCAATCAAATCATTATTTTCATCGTCGACCTCCTCGTCCGTGAATTCGTACTCATCATCATTTTCTTCTATGTTATCATTATCTGCCGCCATCTCTATATTGTTAGGCGTAATTAGTTCTTCAATCTGACTTTTTATCTGTGGATGCTCGTCTAATAATATAGTTAACTCATTGGCAATATTATCTATTGTTTCCCTGTTTTCTTTTAAAAGTTCTCTGCATTCTTTTGAATATGTCTGTTCCAAATTCCCAAAGAGTGAAATAAACTGCGAAATGGAAAATTTATCAGAATTCTCAAATCTTTGTTTGATATTCAATGCTATGCTTGTCCATTTATATCTTACGGTATCGTCAGCAATCTTTGGAAATTTGTTTTTTATTTGCCATAACTGTTCAAGGAAATAAGCTTTAAAATCATCGATGGCATTTGAATTTTGATATAAAAGAGTTTCTGTTATTCTGCTTGCCTTGAATGGTGCATTATCGTTTGTTGGGTCAAAAAGATGATAATTATCTCGTATCACTTTTTTACAAAAATCAGTCCAGTTCCATACTTTTTCCCTCGTTTTGGAAAGACCTTCTCGATTCATCGCATCAGAAAGATATTCCTTGAGTAGAACTGATGGAGAAAAGAAAATCCAGTCTTTATTATCCTTAATCGCATTAAGAAGATTGTCTCTTTGTGATACGGACAAGCTGTAGAGACCACTTTCACCAACATAATCTTCCTCAATAGCATCAACATCTGTCAGATACTTTAGGCGTTGTATCATCGTTGTGGTTTTTCCTGTTCCTGGTCCACCATCTATGATAATAGTTTTGCCATCAAAAAGATTTCTCGTCTTTATTCTATTCTGTACAGGGTCTAATATTGGATTAAATCTCAGCTTTCCTTGTTGACGTATAAACCTTGTCAGATTCTTCATTTCCTCTTGTTGAAGAGTAAGAATCCTATGTTCTTCTTGTAATTTATTCAGACCTTTTGTCAGAATGCTTCTTTCATGAGCTGTATTTTCTTGTTTCTTCAGCTCTTCTATTTTTGCCTGTTGTTCATTTTGTCTGCGTTCGTTTTCCTTAATAAGTAAGGCATTTGCTTTTAAGGTCTGTATGAATTCATTTATATCTTTATATGTGTAAACGATTGGTTCGTCAACATGAGCTATAGTCTTGTTTTCTAAATCTGAACGATTATAAATAACAAGACGGTGAGACTGCATCCTCTTATAATAGCTTAAGCAGTCATACTCTATAGGCTCACCCAAATCATTGTTGAGGATTTTTGTTGCGACCCTGGAATTTCGTGGAACGAATTGTCCGAAAGAGGCAAGTTCTTTATTCCCAATTGTTGACCTTGAATTGTTACCGACTAAGAACCAATAAGTTTTATATTCTCCGTCAAAATCGCCATTAACTCTAGCTGCAACATTGTACAATCTATTTTTGCTAAATGTTGGAAGAGCTTTGGAAATAGTAGTTGCTATATCTATAAGAGACTCACTCATAAAAAAGACCTCTTTAAATTAATTCTTTTTCTTTACGTAGCTTTATTAGGTTTTGGCCTTTATAGCTAAAATATTTTGGACCTTGATAGGCACCAGATGGTATTTGCATGTCTTCTGGAAGAAAAGTTCCAACGAACGACGAAAGGCTATACAGTCTGTTTTCGTATTCAACTTTGTCGTCAGATGCGACTTTGACTTTAATATTAAGAGCATCAAAGGTTATTTCGTCACCGACTTTCAGTCCTATCATGTGAAATTTAAAAGGTGGCTTCTGTTTCTTTTTTTCCTTATTTCCTTTGGACTTAATTTCTTTGTCTTCTGATTTGCTATTTGAGATGACAGGCTTGCCTTCTACGTAAATAGCCAGCTCAGCATCGTCAAGTAAATCTGCCACGTCGCGCATTATGTCAAGAGCCATGTCTGGCTGGATATTAAAGAACTCACGATTTTGCCTTATCCTTAAATCAGTAAGACGGTCAATTTGTTTATGTATTTGTTTCTCTACCTTGTCGTACTTTTCTGTTTTCAAAGTTGCATAAATCTCAAAAGGTAGAGGAACAGCTGTGTTGTCCAGTTCTTTTGAACGCACATCAACAGGACGGCTACTTTTCCCGATTTTAACCCAGTCCTCACGAAAAGAAGGATTAGTTAGTATATAAACATATCCACGTTCTTTTTTGTTCATTACCTTTAGTTAGTTTTTTTATAGAAGAACTCTCAAGTAACGCTCGACTAGGCGACCAAACCTTTATAATACTACGAGGGAGTTCAAATGTTTTTTTTTATTAGCCTAAGGCATCAGTGGGTCATTTAGTCGAATGTGCGGTAACAGAATTACGAGCACATTACAATAAAAGATATTATCACGCAAATATAGTAAAAATATTCAAACACTTTTGCTTTTGTATGAAAAAACGCTATAAATAGTTTGTTATTTGATTGTTCGGATATCAGATTGTTACTTGTTTCACATTTGCAAAGTTAAAATGATGATGTTTCAAATTGTGGGACATGTTTGAAACAATTTTCAAGAATATCAAATTTTGCATTATGTGAAGTTTACAAAGCGTCACGATGAGGGACTATAGGTGTATCTCCCAGGTGTCGTAGCAGACACCACGTCCACCGAATCCCTCTTTCTGGAAGGCCAGCTGTTCGTTGAGATAGCGACCTTGCTGCT
>OMUD01000256.1 GCA_900314125.1 uncultured Prevotellaceae bacterium
CATGGATTCTTGCTGAAAAAGAAGCCCAATTCAGTTTTTTTTTGTAATTTTGCGGAAGAAACGCAATCTGAATAGAACACAAACACGAACTAAACCATGTCGTCGAACAACACCCCCGAAACCATCATCAAGAAAGAACAGATATTAGTAAGAATCACAGGGCAGGACCGTCCAGGCCTGACAGCCTCCGTGATGGAGATATTGGCACGCTACAATGCCCATATCCTCGACATCGGTCAGGCAGACATCCACAGCACCCTGTCGCTGGGCATTCTGATCCGGCTGAAAGAGTCCGACTCCGGCCAGGTGATGAAAGAGCTGCTCTTCAAGGCCACCGACCTTGGAGTGAATATCGGCTTCTCACCAGTGACAGACGATGAGTATGAAGCGTGGGTGAACCGTCAGGGTAAGAACCGCTATATCCTCACCCTGCTTGGCCGTCATCTTTCCGCCGCCCAAATAGAGGCAGCGACGAAAGTGATAGCCGAGCACGACCTGAACATCGACTCCATCCGGCGCCTGACCGGTCGTCAGTCGATACAGAATCCTCAGAAAAACCACACGCGCAAATGCATAGAATTTTCGTTGCGCGGCAATCCGAAAGACCGTGAGCAGATGCAAGCTGAGCTCATGCGCCTGTCGGCCGAGATGGGCATGGACTTCTCATTCCAGCACGACGACATGTACCGCCGTATGCGTCGATTGATTTGTTTCGATATGGATTCCACCTTGATTCAGACCGAGGTGATCGATGAGTTGGCGATGCGTGCCGGCGTGGGCGACCAAGTGAAAGCCATCACAGAGCGCGCCATGCGTGGAGAGATTGACTTCCGCGAGAGTTTCAAAGAACGTGTGTCGCTTTTGAAAGGTCTTGACGTGGGTGTGATGCGCGACATAGCCGAACATCTCCCCATCACCGAGGGTGTTGACCGCCTGATGTACGTATTGAAACGCTATGGCTACAAAATCGCCATCCTTTCCGGTGGTTTCACCTATTTCGGGAAGTATCTTCAGGACCGCTATGGCATTGACTATGTGTATGCCAACGAGCTGGAGATTGACGAGAATGGCAAACTGACCGGCAACTATGTGGGCGAGATTGTGGATGGCAAACGAAAAGCCGAATTGCTGAAACTCATCGCACAGGTGGAGAAAGTGGACATCAAGCAGACGATCGCCGTAGGCGACGGTGCCAACGACCTTCCAATGCTATCCCAGTCGGGTTTGGGCATCGCCTTCCATGCCAAGCCTCGCGTCGTGGCCAACGCCCAGCAGTCGATCAACACCATCGGCATCGACGGTGTGCTGTATTTTCTTGGTTTCAAAGACTCTTATCTTGACGAGAAAGGCAACAGCTAAGGCGTGAGACATTCCATCAACATCAGCACTTCAAGCAAAGGTCATGCACGCGCCTTGATTGTGCTCGGCATCCCGATCATCATCGGTCAGCTGGGCACGATTGCCCAGTCGTTTGCCGACACCATCATGGTTGGACGTTACGGCACCTCAGAACTTGCTGCATCTGGATTTGTGAACAATGTGTTCAACCTTGTGATTTTCTTTCTGTTGGGATTCTCCTACAGCACCACGCCCATTGTGGGAGCGAATTTCGGGCGTAAGCAATACGATGACTGCAGCCGTACGCTGAAAGAAAGTCTATTCGCCAATCTGCTGACCTGCTTTGCCGCCATGCTGTTCATGCTGTTGATTTTCTTCAACCTGCACCACCTTGGCCAGCCAGAAAACCTGCTCCCCCTCATCCGCCCATATTTCCTGATTATCCTGTCGTCGCTGCCGTTCATGTCGGCATTCAACAGTCTGAAGCAGTTCAGCGACGGTGTGGGCGACACGAAAACGCCGATGTATATCATGATTATCGGAAATATGGCGAACATCATCGGCAACTACTTACTGATTTACGGATTTTCCGTGCCTTTCGCCGGCATCCATGTGGGGGCGATGGGTTTGAATGGAGCTGGAATCGCCACACTCGCCTCCCGCGTGCTCATGGCAATCGTACTTTGGATCATCGTGAGGAAGAGCACCCGTTATTCCCTTTTCCATCCTGGTTTCAAGAAGAAGATGACCAAACGCGGCGTCATCCACCTGTCCAAATTAGGCCTTCCCATCAGCCTACAGCTGTCATTGGAATCCGCATCGTTCAACCTGACCGCCGTGATGATGGGCTGGCTTGGCGAGCAGGAATTAGCCTCCCACCAGGTGATCTGCACCATCGGCACGCTGTGTTTCATGTTCTACTACGGAGTTGGAGCAGCCGCAGCAGTCCGTATCAGCCATTTCCGCGGACGTGGGGAATTAGGCGAAATACGCCGCATCGCCTTCACGGCATACGCCCTTGCCATTGCGGCAGGTCTGATTCTCACTCCTCTGATAGCTTTCAACTTTAATGCTCTGTGTTTTGCTTTCACTTCAAGTCAAGATGTGGTGATGATTTGCATGACGTTGCTACTCCCATTTTGCATCTACCAGCTTGGCGACTGCACCCAGATACTCTTTGCCAACTCCCTCCGTGCGATTGAAGACGTAAAGCCCTTGATGTGGTATGCGTTCATTGCCTACATCATTGTTTCCGTACCGTCCAGCTATCTGTTCGGATTTACGCTGGGGCTCGGTGCGCTCGGCATCTGGTTTGGTTTTCCGTTGGGTCTCTCCACCGCAGGCATTCTGTTCCTGACCCGTTTTCTCCGTAAAACACGAGGATATGCGAAAGCCACATAAGTGAGGACAAGTCAACATAACAGTTCACCACCTTCCTTCCTCATCAACTCTAATCCTAAGTTAAAACATCCATTTGGGATAAAAACTCAGAAAAACACACCGTCATTCCGAAATAAATGCTAACTTTGCCGCATAATCTGCAAAGCATCAAAAAATGACTCACTTCCAGCGCATCCTCCACAGATTAGTCAGTCTCGGTCTTTCCGCCCTGCTGCTGATGGTATGCTCATGCGAATCGTGTGGCGACAGACCTAATACAGCCAAGAAGAAGCAGAAGAAAGTGCGGCGGGTGGAGTATCGCAGGTCAGTCACGTCGGATTCCGACACGCTTCTGACAGACACTGTGGATACAGTCGCAGCCATCGACAGTCTGCTGACTGACAGTGTGGAGACTGAAGCAGAAGACAGCGTTGAGCCCATAGACTCAGCGATGGCAGCTAAGCTTGCCGAAATGGAATTTGCAGTGAAACATTTTGTTGAGGTCAAAAAACTCATCCCCGACCTGATTGAGGAAATCCGCTACAACAGCGACCACAATTTTGTGGGGCGGCGGATTGCCGGATATGAAGAATCCGTGGCTCTGCTGACCAAAGAATGTGCTGAAGCGCTGAAGAAGGTGGCAGATGAGTTGCGCGAGGAAGGTTACCGTCTGAAAATTTATGATGCCTACCGCCCTGACGATGCCGTTCAGGATTTCCGCAAATGGGTGGGCAACATGAAGGACCAGAAGATGAAGGATGAGTTTTATCCCGACATTGAAAAGTCTGAGCTGTTCAAAGCCGGCTACATTTCATCACGCTCCAAACACTGCCACGGCAGCACAATTGACATGACGCTTTGCGACCAGAAAGGCAACGAGCTCGACATGGGCGGCCATTTCGACTTCTTCAGCGAGACCTCCCACTCTGACCACACCGAAAGCCTGACAGAAGAACAGCAGGAAAACAGGAAATTGCTGCGTGAAGCCATGGAACGGAATGGCTTCAAGATAGCCAACACCGAATGGTGGCACTTTTCATTGATAGAGGAGCCTTATCCAAAGGAAAACTTCAATTTTCCCGTAAAGTCGCTGTCGAACATGCTCCCTAAACCTGAAGAAAAGCAATCTTCCAAGAGTTCCGGAAAAGACAAGAAATCTTCAAAAGAGAAAAAAGACAAGAAAAAAGGCAAGACCGAGAAAGAAAAAAAGAAGAAGAAATAAGTCTATCATACATAGAGATTCTCACATAGAACTCTTGTTTCAATAAAAGGTGAAAAAAGATGGGGTTGCACAAAAGTGCAACCCCTGTTTAGTTTAGTAGAATCCTGTCATGCCACTCATTATCATATAGTTTCTGTAATTTCCGACAGTGGTTTGCGTGATTTTTCCTTTACAGGACAATCAGGCGCGATATGTCCGATTGGGATGAGCGCCACAGGCACAAATTCCTCTGATTGAGGAAAAAGCTGTGCTAATTTTTCAGGAATGAAATTGCAAATCCAGCAGGTGCCAAGTCCACGCTCGGTGGCAGCAAGGCACAGATGCTCTACTGCGATTGCCACATCCACATCGCCAATGTGTTTCCCATCGTATTTCCTCACCCATTCCTGAGAAGTGTTCTTATAGGCAATCACGAAGAGGGGTGCTGTCTGGAACCAGTCGCGCTCGTAGCACTGATAGAGCTTTTCCTGCGCCTCCGGACTTTTCACGATGACAAATTTCCAAGGTTGGAAGTTCACTCCTGAAGGAGCCATCCTCACACACTCAAGAATATACTGAAGGTCTTCTGCTTTCACAGGCTCGTCCGTGAATTTACGGGCAGAAAAACGTTTTTTGCAAAGTTCTAAAAAATCAGCCATATTGATTCAAGAAATGTTGTTTGAAAAATAAGCAAGAAATCTCAATCAAGGTGGAACACTTCCTTGATGGGAATGGTTACAGGTGAATTATCAGGGTTGGTCTCCATGATGTCAGCCATATATGCCCACCACTTCTGGGTGATTTCATCTGCTCCCATGTCCTGCGAGCTCTGCTCTCCCTCAATTTCCTGATATCCAAAAAGGATGTTGGTGTCGCGGTCCCAATAGATGGAATAGTTTTTCACGCCAGCCTCTTTGATTTGCTTTTTCAGTTCAGGCCAGAGCGCCGCATGCCGTTTCTCATATTCTTCCTCAAATCCTGGTTTGAGGAACATTTTAAAAGCAAAGCGTTTCATATATTCAAAGGGTTGTTCTATAAGTGTGTTCTAAAAATTGTCCGCT
>OMUD01000096.1 GCA_900314125.1 uncultured Prevotellaceae bacterium
GCGATGCAACTTCCACAAGCATTCAAGAAGCAAATGATGGATATGCTTCAAAAAGAATATAATGAGTTTGAGTCGGCACTGTCGTCCACACCTCCCATATCCATCCGCAGGAATCCCCTGAAACCCATATCGGATATCAATGGTTCCACACCCACAGATGGAGAGGTTGGATGGTGCCGGACTGGTGAATACCTCCCTACCCGCCCTTCATTCACCATGGATCCGTTGTTTCACGCCGGTTGCTACTACGTTCAGGAAGCCAGTTCGATGTTTATTGAGCAATTCATAGTTCAGCACGCTCCCTCTCATGCCCTGACCGCATTAGACCTCTGCGCAGCTCCTGGTGGCAAATCCACGCTGCTGCAGACGCTCCTCCCCCCAGGCTCCCTGCTATTTTCAAACGAAATCAACCGCCAACGCAGTCAGATTCTGAAAGAGAACATCATGAAATGGGGTTGCGACAATGTTGTTGTGACCAACAACAGTTCTATAGATTATGCAGCCTCTGGCTTGACCTTCGACCTCATCCTGTGCGATGTACCTTGCTCTGGTGAAGGCATGTTTCGCAAAGACCCCGATTCTATCCAAGAATGGAGTGAGGCCAATGTCGCCAACTGCCATTCCCTACAACATGAGATCGTGAGCAGCATTTGGGACAGCCTTGTTCCCGGCGGTCTGTTGCTATACAGCACCTGCACCTATAACACACAAGAAGACGAATCGAATGCCAAATACATAGCCGAAGAACTAGGGGGAATCCCGCTCTCCGTAGATTTGATCTCAGAATGGCATGTGGATTCAAAAAACTATCTTGGTGATTCTCAACCTGTTTACCACTTCTTTCCCCATAAAGCAAAAGGAGAAGGTTTCTTTGTCTGCGGATTTCGTAAGCCGGGAGAGAAATCAGAGACAAAAGCAGACAAAAAAACGAAGAGGAATAAAGAACGAGAGATAAAAAAATCAAATTCAAGCACTTACTTGAGTTGGCTGACTGCGCCAGAAACCTTTTTAATTGACTCCGATGACCGCAACAACATCTACGCCATCCCTAAGGCGCATCAAGCACTCATCAAGAAGGCAGATAAAAAGTTGAATGTGATTCACAAGGGCATACATATTGGCGAAATGAAAGGCAACACGGTGAAACCGGCCCATGGACTGTCGATGAGTGCGCATCTGAACCCATCCAGTTTTCCATCCATAGAAGTAGATACAACGACCGCCCTATCCTACCTGCGCTGCGAGAGCCTGGGTTTTCCAGACAGCCCCCTTGGTTTTCTTTTACTGACCTATCATGGAATCCCACTTGGTTTTGTGAAAAACGTTGGCAACAGGTGCAACAATCTATACCCTCACGAATGGCGTATACGATTCAAATAAAGATCGATTCTCAACATCCGATGCAGTTTCTCACAACCCACCAAATACAGTAAACCGCCACATAAGACAGGAGCGTATATCGGCTGGTCACAAAATTATAAAGCCTCACCGTGGTGGATGATGGATTTCCTTTTTTCATCATGAAAACTGCGTATGCTGTAAGCAAAAGAAAGGGAATGGCAACAACAAAGAAGACGTTGCAAGCCACCGCCTCCATGATGTTTCCATGCAGAAGCGCATAGACCGCCCTTTGCGCTCCACATCCCGGGCATTGAAAGCCAGTAAGTTGCCTAAAGATGCATTTAGGCATGGGAATGCTTTCATCATTGGGGTTGAAATGATAATAAAATATTCCTGCCGCCACAATGACGACAGGAATCAATATTAACCAAAGTATGTTCTTATATTTCTTCACTTATCAATAGAACAACTTGTAATTGTCGTAGGTTTCTTTCGCCACAAAAAAGATGAACACAAAATAAGCCGCAATAACAAGGAAACCAATGATAGCAGCCCACATAGCCCATTGTCCAGCTTTCTTGGCAGAATCCTGCGCAGCATCAAAATTACCAGCATACCATAAGGAATCGACTTTAGATGCATAAACAATAGAAACAATTCCAAACGGCAGACAGCAAAGGATCGTCGTTAGAATACCCCACACAAGGTTAGAGCTGGGTTTATAAGGGGGTTGCATTCCCGACTGGTAACCTTGTTGAGGGTTAAAACCAGGTTGCTGATATCCATATTGGTTTTGCTGATACCCTTGTTGCGGCTGCTGATAGCCTTGCTGATATCCCTGTTGCTGATATCCTTGCTGCTGATAACCTTGTTGTTGATAGCCTTGCTGCGGCTGCTGGTAACCTTGAGGTTGTTGAGGTTGCTGCGGTCCTTGATTCTCAAAAGGGTCGTAATTCTGATTGTTATCTGCCATAACGTAAAAAGATTAAAATGGTTTGTTGTTGATAGTGCAAAGATATGACATTTTTTCAATAAAACAATAGAAAACGGATAAAAATGCAATGAAAGCCTCAGAAAAGGGAGAAAATTGAAATCATGGCTTCTATGAAGAAAAATCCCCAGATTCACAATGAATCCGGGGAAATGCTAAATTGCGCTTTATGCGCATCTATTCCAAAGGGTTAACTCTGGCATTATGCATACATGGCCACGATAGCCTCGTAGAGTTCCTGTTTTCCAGAAGTCTGCTTAGGCTCACCAACTTTCTTGCCATATTCATAGGCCTGCTCGAGTGTGAGCTTACCATCTTCGAAATCCTTTCCGATGCCACTGTCGAAAGAAGCATAGCGCTGTTTCTTCATTTCAGGGAGTGGAGACTCCTCGATAATCTTAGCAGCAGACTCAAGCGCGCGAGCCATAGCATCCATACCAGAAATATGAGCGATAATGATGTCTTCAAGGTCGGTAGAGTTACGACGAGTCTTCGCATCGAAGTTAGTACCACCGGTGCCAAGTCCGCCATTACGGATGATCTCCAACCAAGCCTGAACGAGCTCATACTGGTCGATAGGGAACTGGTCAGTGTCCCAACCATTCTGATAGTCACCACGGTTGGCATCGATAGAACCGAGCATACCGTTATCCACAGCCACAGCGAGTTCATGCTCAAATGTGTGGCCTGCAAGCGTAGCGTGGTTCACCTCGATGTTCACCTTGAAGTCCTTGTCGAGGTTGTGAGCCTTCAGGAATCCGACAACAGTCTCTGTGTCAACATCATACTGATGCTTAGATGGTTCCATTGGTTTCGGCTCAATGAGGAATGTTCCCTTGAATCCCTTAGCACGAGCATAATCGCGAGCCATGGTGAGCATAGTAGCCATGTGCTCTTTCTCGCGTTTCTGGTCAGTGTTGAGGAGGCTCATGTAGCCTTCACGTCCACCCCAGAACACATAGTTCTCAGCACCGAGCTTGATACCTGCATCGATAGCGTTCTTGATCTGCACGATAGCACGCGCCACCACGTCGAAGTCAGGGTTAGTGGAAGCACCATTCATATAACGAGCGTGACCGAACACATTGGCAGTTGACCAAAGGAGCTTGATGCCTGTAGCCTCCATTTTCTCTTTCAGGTAGTCAGTGATGGCAGCGAGGTTAGCCTCATACTCCTCCACAGAGTTGCCTTCAGCTACGAGATCCACATCGTGGAAGCAGAAATACGGGAATCCCAGCTTCTCCATGATTTCAAAACCTGCATCAGCCTTCTGCTTAGCGATAGTGATAGGATCATCACCCACGTTCCAAGGGAATTTCTTAGTTCCACCTCCGAACTGGTCGCCACCTTCAGCACAGAGTGTGTGCCACCATGCCATAGCAAAACGAAGCCATTCTTTCATCGGTTTGCCCATGATCACTTTTTCTGCATCATAATAATGGAAAGCTAACGGATTCTTTGAATCCTTGCCTTCGAACTTGATTTTACCAATCTCTGGAAAATACTCTTTAGCCATAATTTTAGATAATTAAAAAGTTTATAGTAAATGTTTAATAATTTGCAATAACAATTTCTTATCAATACCCAGCAAAATGATCATTTGATTTTGCTCTCAAGGCATTCAACCCATTTCTGATAAGCCTGCTTGTAAGGCTCGCAATCCTTTTCTGGATGGACTGTTGCAATATGTTTCAGGGTTTTAAAGGCATCGTCGCTGTCCTTATAGATGCCAGCACCAATTCCAGCCCCATAAGCAGCTCCCACCGAGCCATCAGTCTCATAGAGTTCGATATCGGCTCCAGTGACAGAAGCAAGTGTAGTTCTGAACATTGGGTTGAGGAACATATTGGCATGTCCCGCCTTAATGGTCTTGATTTCCATTCCCATCTGCCTCATGATATCCATGCCGTATGCAAAAGAGAACACAATACCTTCCTGTGCGGCCCTGAGCAGATGAGCCTTGCTGTGGATATTGAAATTGAGACCATTGATAGAACATCCGATTTCCTCGTTCTGGAGAATTCTCTCAGCCCCGTTTCCGAACGGTATGATAACCAATCCTTCGCTTCCTACAGGAACGGTATCAGCCATTTTGTTCATATCAGTATAGCTGCTGCCTTCCGGTGCCACATTGCGTTTCATCCATGCGTTGAGGATACCCGTTCCATTGATGCACAGCAATACGCCAAGTCGAGTGGAATCTTTGGTGTGGTTCACATGCGCAAAGGTATTCACCCTTGACAGCTTGTCGTAATTCACCTCACCGAGCACGCCATAAACTACTCCCGAGGTACCACCAGTAGCAGCAATCTCACCCGGTTTCATCACGTTGAGTGAGAGCGCGTTGTTCGGCTGGTCTCCACCACGGTATGCAATAGGCGTTCCCTCTTTCAGTCCGAGTTGCTGAGCAACCTCTTTGCATACAGTTGACTGAATAGAGAACGTAGGCACGATATCGGCAATGATATCTTCAGAGAAGCCAAAATGGTTCATGACATCCTTGCTGACCTCTTCATTCTTGAAATCCCAGAACATCCCCTCAGAGAGTCCCGAAACGGTGGTTTGCTTCACTCCTCCCGATAATTTCATGGCAATATAATCGCCAGGGAGCATGATTTTATCAATCTTCGCATATGTCTCAGGCTCGTTTTCCTTAACCCAAGCCAATTTTGCTGCAGTGAAGTTGCCTGGTGAATTGAGCAAATGCTGGAGGCATTTTTCTCCTCCAATGGCTTCAAAAGCCTGATTGCCATACGGAACCGCTCTACCATCACACCAAATGATAGATGGTCTCAGAGGTTTATTGTCCTTATCCACACAGACCAATCCATGCATTTGATAAGAAATGCCGATAGCTTTCACCTCCTGCAGAGAGCATCCCGCTTTCTCAGCCACTCGTTTGGTAGCCTGTACGAGTTCATCCCACCACATTTCCGGCTCCTGCTCAGCCCATCCAGCCTGTTTTGAAATAATCGGCGCCTCCGCATCCGGATATTGCGCACTTGCCACCGTGTTTCCGTTTTGAGCATCCACGAGAGAAGCTTTAACAGACGATGTTCCTATATCATAACCTAAAAGCAACATATTAAAAGAAAAATAATTTAAGGGTTATTCTAAAATCATTATTTGAAACTGAAGCAATCAATCCATACCTTCAATCTGCTGAATAGTACCGTCCTCATTGTAGTGTAGTTCACAAACTTTCAGCGACCTGAGCCATGTTTTTCCTCCCGACGGCACGGAATCATGATGGAAAAGATACCACTTTCCTTTGAACTCAATGATTGAATGATGAGTGGTCCATCCAACCACAGGTGTAAGAATCACGCCTTGATAGACGAAAGGTCCGTATGGGTTGTCTCCGATGGCATAGCAAAGATAATGCGTGTCACCTGTAGAATAAGAGAAATAGTACTTACCATTATACTTATGCATCCATGATGCCTCGAAGAATCGGTACGGATTGTTGGCTTTGAGTGGATTTCCCTCTTTATCGACAATCAAGACAGGACGAGGTTCCTCATCAAATTCAAGCATATTGTCAGCCAGTCTCGCCACTCGTGGAGGAATGGCCACTTCGTCGCCTTGTGGAAGATATGCGTTTTCAAGCGCTTTGTTGTCCTTATATCTCTGTAGCTGTCCGCCCCAAATACCACCGAAATAGAAATAATATTTTCCATCATCGTCCTTGAAGGCAGCCACATCGATGGAATAGCTTCCTTTCATTGGTGCCGGCTGGGGAATGAACGGTCCTTCAGGCTTGTCAGCCACCGCCACTCCGAAACGGAAAATGTCATTTTGGTCTTTCAGAGGGAAATACATATAATATTTGCCATCTTTCTCCTGAACATCGCAATCCCAAAGTTGTCTTCCTGCCCAAGGAATATCCTCCACTTTGAGCACCACTCCATGGTCTTCGAGTTTCTTTTCACCTCTTGCCACAGCCTCGATATCATCAGTGGAGAAGACATGGTAGTCTTTCATATTGAAATGGTCACCGTTATCATTCTCCGGCACACCTGATTCCCAATCGTGGGATGGATAGATATAAAGTTTTCCGTTAAACACATGAGTTGACGGATCGGCCATAAAGTCATCAGGCACAAGATATTTTTTTCCTTCCATAATAGTTATTTAGTTTTCATGCAAATTTAACAAATAATTGATAATAATCACTCAAAAAGCTTGATAATTTTTTCGAGCACCGGCTTTGGCTGGTAATTTCTGTCGAAAAGGAGTGGATAAGCAGTCCTCCCCTTCACCGGCCAGTCGTTGAGCCAAGATGTCCGGTCTGAAACACCCCAAAGATTTATTCTGGATATATCCTTCAGATGCTTCTTATAGATTTGAAAGAATTCGAGGTATCTGCGGTCAAAATCCTTTTGGGTCTGTTCGTCCAGACCATTTTTAAAAGGATCGAGCAATTCTTGGTATTGATAGTTGTCACTCACGGCGGCTCCTCCACCGAAGTCTTCAGGTTGTGGAAGCACGTTGAGGTCGAGTTCGGTAATCATCACTTTCACGCCGCACTCGGCAAAAGCCTCAATAGACTTCTCATATTCCTGAAGGTCAGGGTAATCAATACCATTATGGCTCTGCATACCGATACCATCGATTCTGCATCCACTTGCTTTAAGGTCCTTCACAATTTCTACATACTTGTTTCTTTTCTGCGGGTTACTCATAGAGAAGTCGTTGATGTAGAGCTCGACATCCGGATCGATTTCATGTGCAATTTTGAAAATGACTTTGATGTAATCAGGTCCGATGATATCACGATAAGGTGTATGCCGAAGTTGTCCATCGTCGAGAACAGCCTCATTAACGACATCCCAACCATGAATTTTCCCTTTATAGCGTGACATCACAGCAGTCATATACTCCCTCACCCTATTGATGAACACTTCGCGTGTAAGAGAATCCTGTCCTTGAGACGGTTTGTCAAACCAAGGTGCCATCTGACTGTGCCAGATGAGGCAATGTCCGATGACCTTCATCCCGTTTTTCTGTCCGAATTCAACGAGCCGGTCGGCATCCTCAAAATCGAACTTTCCCTCTTCTGGAGCTGTAACCTCCTGCTTCATGCAGTTTTCCGCAACAATGCTGTTGAATTGTGACGTGATGAGTTCAGTCGCTTCCGGCACATTCCCTTTAACTTCATTCACATTCAGCGCAGCCCCAATGAGGACTCCATGCGGCTGAAATGCATTTTTCAAGGAATTCACGTTAGTACATGCCGTCAACAAAGCCATGCCAAAAAGAGCGATTAAGGAACGTCTCATAAGAAACAGGTTTAAAACGTTAGAAAAGAAAGGTATGATCACTTAGTTCGAGCCTCTATTTCCCTATTGATCTGGTCGATTTTCTCATCGGTCAACTCATATTTGGAAATAATGAAGATAGCTAAAAGCAGCAAAACGGCAGGAATGACGCAAACAAGCCAGAGAATGCCTTCCTCAGCCATCGGAGTCTGGTCGATGATTTCGCTGTTGTAGCCCACATAAGCCAGCACGGCCGGACCGACAATGCTTCCGAAAGTCATACCCGCCTTGAAGAACAATCCAGTCAAGGCATTGACAATACCAGAGATGCGTCGTCCTGTGGTATATTCTCCGTAAGAAATCACCTCAGGCACCAGCGCCCACATATAACCCGTAGCCACGATCACCCCGGTGCTCTTGATGAACTGCGCTAAATAAACCATGGTCATACTTGGGTTCTCCATCTTTGAAATGAAATAGAGCATAACCATTCCGACAATGGCCGCACCAAGGAAAATATAGAACATGTTCTTCTTTCCCACCATGCGCTTGAACCAAGGCACAAGCGGCATAAAGAGGAAAGCAGGCAGAGATCCCAGCGCCATGAAGATGGAGAGTTCCTGGGCAGAACCATGGAGGTTGCTGTTGATGAAATAAGCTCCAGCGGCGTTACCTACCGACATCATGGCAAAAGCAGTAATGAAGAAGAAGGCAAGCACACGTAAAGGTCGGTTACGAAGAAACTCCATCCATAGGTCGCTGACCTTCACTGACTCCGTGGCTTTTGCATCCATCACCACTCTTTCCTTACACTGAGAGAAACAGAAGAGGAGCAGACAGAATCCCACGATGGCATAAACCGTCATGGTAGTGAACCATGCGGAAGAGTCCTTTGGCAGACTGTCGGATGGTGCTCCAGCAATAAGTGCGATAAAGAGTGGCAGTCCCGAATTCACCGCCAATCCACCGAGGTTAGCCATGAACATACGGACCGATGTAAGGATAGTGATTTCGTTTGTATCTCGAGTGAGCGACGAGTTCAAAGCTCCATACGGCACGTTGATAAACGTATAAAGGAGCTGCATCGCAATATAAGTGACATAGGCATAAATCAGTGATGGAGCGAATCCGTTCCAGAAGCAGAGAATGGCAAATCCGGAAAGCGGAATACCGACATAAAGAAGATATGAGCGGTATTTTCCAAAACGCGGATTACTCTTGTCAATCAAAGCTCCTACAATAGGGTCCCAGATTACGTTAGCCACATTTCCCACCAAGAACATGATGGCCACAGCTGACGGTGTGAGTCCATAGATGTCGGTGTAGAAGAAAAGCAGATAGGTACAGATTACCTGAAAAATGAGGTTTTGCGCCAAGTCACCTGAGCCAAAACCGATACGTTGCAACCACGAAAGTTTGTAAAATCCCTTACTTTCGTTTGCAGTCATAGTTTCTGTTTGTTGTGCCATTATGATTGTGTTGTTAGTTTATTGGTAAAGTCCTTGTCTTCAAAGAAGCTTTCAATTCAGTGCAAATTTACGACAAATCCTCCGACACACATTATCATAGTGTATCATAAATTTTACACAATGTTACATTAGTCCTAAAAATCAACAAAAAGCAACATTCTTACTTGGCATTGAGAATGGAGAGCATGACTTCCGCATAACGTTTGCCAAGGAGTCGATACCCTTCCGCAGTGAAATGAAGTCCGTCGGGGGCCCCAGAGCAATCGGCTGAGGAAACTACATGAGCAGTCGGAATGGTTTGCGGAGTACGTGCGATCACAGCATTGTGTGCATGGCAAATGCCGCCTTTGTCCTTCTGCAAGAGTTCGCCAATGAGGAGTGGGCAGTCCTTTGCCTGCAGTCCGAGTTCCTTGAGAAGCCGTGTATATACAAGATTGACGCGGTCAGGCCAATCAGGCTGAGTGTTGTCGGTACATCCCTGATGCAGGAGAATTCCCTTTATCACTCCGACTTTCTGGGCTTCCTTCGCACATTCCACAAGCCTTCTGAAAGGATTGTTGTCGTATGCCCTGCAGAATCCCTTGAGCCAATCAGCCGCTCCTGCAATATAAGCTTCCGCCTTATCCTCATCAAACAAGTTGATGCTGCATCCTCCAACAGCCACATTGATGACTCCCACCTTGATGTTTTTCGGAAGTTTTTCCACCATGGTTCTTCCGAAATAATCGGCAGGCGTGAGTCCGTTGTTCTCACGGCAAAGCGGTGGATATGCCACATACCAGTTTCCTTTTGTCCTATTATTCCTTTTCATATCCACAGCCGCCATCATTCTGAATCGAGGGTCAACTTTCTCACAGTCTTGATATTCGATTGGCGCATTTCCCTCCATATTCGACTGTCCGAAGCAGAGATAGATATGGAAATCAGGGTCGAACTTTGCCGGTTGCTCCATCTCTCCCGTTTTCAGCACCACTTTTTTCACATTCGGAGCCTTTTTGGTGTCTTTCAGCGTGAATCGCTTGCAGAAATTCCATATTTCCACGCTATTGGCATGTTGCGGTGAATGTCCTCCATTATGATAGGCAAAGAGTTCAACCACACAACCAGTGTTGACATTGGTCCACACTTCTTTGTCTCCTTTCAATCCACCCCATGGAGAATAATCAGGCAGCTTGATATATGTGGTGCTCTCATTCATCTTCGCCATGTGTTCCACATAATCGTGGATGCGATATCTGTCGAAGACAAAAACATCGTCCGCATAGGCATGACATTGAATCAGGTTCACAGGTTTTCCGCAGTTGTTCCATGGTTGCTCCATGAACTGCACACCGCTGGTTGGAGCGAATGCAGCAATCTTATCCTGAACGAACGGCATGGAATGGTACATGAGCATGGATCCCATTGAAAATCCGGTCCAATACACTCGATTGCGGTCGATTTTATATTTCGCATACATCTCATCGATGGTCTGGAGGACGAAGTTCTGGTCCTTCTTTCCCTGCGTGTCCCACGTGTTTCCATCGCTGCGAAGATAAGTCAGTACGAACTTGGCCGTATCGACCATCTCATACATCTTATCATTCTCCATTTGGTACTCAGGATTTTGGTTCATGCCATGGGTGACAATCATGAGCGGCATTTTCTTTTTGGTCTTGTCGGGTGTGAAGACCACCATATTTCGTGTTTGTCCCTCGACAACAATGTCTAGACTTGATTTTTTGTAAGCAAAAGCGCAGTTAAAAGATGTTATCAACATCAAGATAGTTAGAAGTTGTTTTTTCATAAAGCAATAGTGTTATCAATTCAAAAACAAAGGTATAAAAAAAACAACGTCAGTTCTTCAACTGACGTTGCATTTATTTTAGGATTTGATACAAATCGTCCTATAGGCCTTAGGCTTATCATTTCACCAGCACTTTCTCCACCTTTCCGTCTTCTTTTCTGACAATATTGATGCCTTTGACCGGGGCGGCGGTTCTCCTTCCATCGAGTGTATAGAAGAGGTGCTCTCCAGATTGAGAATGATCAAGCATGATGTCTTCGATAGCCACAGGATTGACACCATCGTCGGAGAGGAAGATATCCTTGATATATACCATTCCACCTGTAGTCCAGAATCCTGCCATATAGATGTGGCTTGGGTCACAAAGCGTTCCATCCTCCTTCTTCATATCCTGGAGGTCGATGACAAAGTTCTTGCTTGTACCGACTTTATAGATATATGGAGTTGACCAATAGTTGTTGATGTCGAAGATGCGGAATTCAGGACTGCATGTAGAAGCCCTCCTGAGACTACCGACAATATACCTATACTTGCTGAGATCGACTCCAGCCGCATATTGCCATCCTCCGAATCCATACTGTGAAGTGGTGAGAGCCCCCACCGACTGCTTGAACGAACCCGTTCCGTAGATAGACGGGTTGACCGCCCCTTCCACTAGAGGGAAATAAGCCACGGTGACCTCAAAAATGACGGTCTGTTTGTTGCCCTTGACATCTGTGTATGTTGCCCTAACCTTGGTAGTGCCTTCATTCTGTCCTAAAACCCTGCCACCCACAACAGTAGCCACATTCGGGTCATCCACAACGTAAGCGCACTGAGCCGCAACGTTAGACACCATACCAGACTTGAAGGTTGCTGTCATTTCCACTGATCGATTTGCCCCCGGCATCAGTGCAATATTGGCGGCATTGATTTTGAGTTCAGTGAGCGTGAGGTCATCTTCGGTGAAAGTCTTGAGGATTCCCTCTCCGAAGAATCTGTCCTCTGAATATACGGGTTCAGTAGAGAACCAATCCACATCCACATATCCTCCTAATTGCTTGGTTGCATAATTGAAGATTCCGAATCGGTTGCCGACAAAGATTTTCAGCGTATATCTCATGGTCATCTCATTGCCGAATTTCTTCCATTCCTGATTGTCAAGACTATAATAGAAATTAGCCTTGTTCGTTCCGAAATTGACGACAGCCCTGAGATAGATGCGTTCTCCATCCTTGAAATCGATAGGCTGCGAAGCCACAACCTGCTGAGAATTGACCTGGTCATACTCGCTTCTATACTGCATCAAATATTTCTTTCCATCGACCTGCTTCACTGCGATGAATCCGTAAGGGTCCTGGAATACGCAGAGTCCAGCCACATCACCATCCTGCATTCCATAAGTGTCGAAAGAAACCGTACCATAGCTGTCAGGATATTTGTCAGAAGCTGTATTCGCCACATTGTAGCCAAAAATGCGCTGGGTGAGCATATTCTGTGCTTGCGACAGGTTGTCGGTTACAGTGACGGTGTGGAGCCTGAGGTTTCCAGGGTTTTCGAACAAAGACCACCCACTGTTGTCAGGATTATGGTTCCATTGCCATTGCAGACCGAGTTTTGGATCGGTGAATGTGTCGTTGGTAGGCAGATAGGTCATTGGATATGTTTTCCCCACGTTCGGTTTAGCATATTTCACACCAGTAGCGCTGACATCGATTCCCTTATTACCGATGACAGGCCATCCGTCAGTCCATTTCACCGGTTCGAGATAAGGAATACGTCCCACGGTTCCCGCATCCTTGAAGAGAATGGTCCACCACTCTCCAGTCTGCGTTTCCACGATTCCACCTTGGTGGATACTCTGCTTTTCGAAGACCCTGCCCTGATGTTCCTCATACGGTCCCATCGGTGATTTTGAGCGGAAAATGGTCTGTGAACCTTCGGTTCCACCGTAAGTGGCATAGATATAATAGTAGTCGCCAATGTGGTACATGTGAGAGCCCTCGCATCCGTTGCCCACAGAAATCACCCTTGTGCTGCTGATCTCCTTGAAAGTGGTAGGATTCAGTTTAGACACCGTGATATTATCGATTCCATGCGCCACGTAGAGATAGCCGTCACCATTCTTTTCTCCATTCGGTCCGAGTCCATGAAGGTGGTCTCTGTTGTCGTCGAAAAGGAATCCGGAGTCATAATAGAATCCATCGAGTTTTGTCATGGTCCACTCCCCTTCAGGGTCGGTTGCAGAGAGGATCCAATCTCCTCCGTCGTCGTATCCTTCTGCAGAATAGGCGATGAAATTGAGGTAGAACTTGCCGTTATGATATTGGAGCGAAGGTGCCCATTGTCCCTTAGAATAGCGGTTGGCGTTGTTCTTCAGGTTATACGGGTCGTCGTCTGCAATCTGCTGGAGCGGGTTAGCACAATACTCCCAGTTGACCAGGTCCTTTGACTTGAGGATAGTGGCTCCAGGGAAATAGAACATGGTGGTTGAACAAAGATAATAAGTGTCGTTGACGAGAATGATGTCAGGGTCAGGGAAATCCGCATTGATGAGCGGATTGATGAAAGACCCGAATCCCGTGTCGGCAGTATATTTCTTAGCATAGTCAGGATGTGCCTTCTGTTTCTGTGCATATTCCTTATACCATTTGAAGCAAGCCACGCCACTGGCTTCCCATGGGTCAGCTCCATTGGCTTCCATCTTGGTTTTGAAAGCAGGAACAACTTTTCCATTATTAATATATTCGTCGATATCGATGAAGCAAGCCGTTCCCGACAATGTCATAGAAATATTGTCGAAGTGATCAATCAGCGCTTTATATGCTGATCCCCATTTTGAAGTAGAACCAGTAGCCCATGTACCATAGTTAGGCAATACCCAGTTATCGTGTTCATCATAGTGTCCCTCTGCTTTTTCGTTGACAGGGCTCCAGTCCACCTCTGTGATGACGATTGGATTTGTATCGACCACAGGCACGGCATCATGGAACGTATTGATACCGTTTTGGGCATTATATGAATCATCACTGGTGTTATACCATCCCACATAGTCGTGTACAGCATATCCAAAATTGTCATCAGTGATTGGGTTAGTGGCATAGTTGCGGTAGTTTGACTGCCATCCCGTACCCGGAACAAGAATGATACCGGTGAATCCGTTGGAACGGATTTTATCGACGATAGGTTGGAAGAAATCCCTCATGGCATTCGGTGTGTCCTGTCCGTTCGCATCTTTGAGGTTGACCGGCTCATTACCGAGCTCAATCATGATTTGTCCTGAATATTTTTTCACAGAGTCATTTTGGGAAACGATATCCCAAACAGTCTTGAGGTATTCATTGTATTCATCTCCCACCATCACATCTCCCGGAAAGACTCCAGGCGGGCGCATGATGACATATAGTCCATGCTTGATGGCGTTTTTAGCAATCGGGAAATAGAGCGAGCGCAGATACGTGCGCAATCTTGTGGCAGAGAACCTGCTGATATCGTTCTCCCCACCTCCGTTTGTCGCCTGTTTGTTCGGATCGTTAGTCCAGCAAGGGTCGAGATGAAGTCTGAAGAGGTCGCAATAAGCACCGCTGGCTGTGTCGGTTATTGCAGTGAAGAGCTTGTTGAAATAATTGATACACGGAGCTATGGTGCTGGAATTACACGCATTTCCCCATCTATAGCTGTTGAAGTACGGGCTTGGTGTGTCCATCACTCCATGCAGCACCACTTTGTTGCCATAAGGGTCAACAAAGTATTTACCCTCCACTCTGAGTGGTGGTGTGTTGCCATATTGCGCCATGATGCTACCCACAAAGGCAGCGAAAGCAAAGGCAAAAGTAAAAAGTCTTCTCATATTTTTCAGTGGTTAATAAAAATTCTGATAGTTAAGCAAATGCAAAATTACAAAATAAAGAATAGAAATGCGAAATATAATGTTACAAAGATTGTGACATTTGTTACAATTGTTTAGGCAGAAAAGAGAACGAAAGAAAAAGCGGAGGAACATTATGTCCTCCGCTAACATAATATAATAATGTGTATCTTACTTCACAAGCACCTTCTTCACTGAACCATCCGACATCTTGACGATATTGATACCCTTCTGAAGTGTATTCACCCGTCTTCCGTCCATGGTGAAGATATTCTTGGTCACCTGGCTGTTTCCAGCAACACTGTTGATACCTACAGAGTCGTCAGTGCCGAGATAGAAGAGTTTGAAGTCGTCGAACATACACCAGTCACCATCGATAGTCGTGTCCTTGTAGAGACCGAAGTTGATGCTTCCACCCTCTTCCACTTTCACGAGGATCTTGTTGAGGTAAGCGTCGTTGTCCTTAGCGAAACGAGCGCCAGCTCCGCGCATCGAGTTCGGGTAGAAATAACGTTCGCCGTCCATATTGAAGAATGAGTCGTAGATCCAAGTATCGTCGCGGGTGTTCTCATTGATGTTTCCATCAGCATCGAACTCTTGGAACCAAGAAGTCACCACATATTTTTCATTGCCTTCCTCATCGTACTCGATGTCTTCCTCACACCAAGCTTTGAGTTCCTGCATTTCCTCACCGAGTTCAGCAGCCTTGTTCTCAGCAAGATAAGTATATTCAGTGTAAGAACGTTCGGTGAACACAGCGTCAACATTACAAATAGAAGTCACATCCACCTCGTTCGTATTAGCGAAGAACTTCACATTAGGCGTGAATTCGCCAGTCTCCATGTACCAAATATGGTCGAAAGCCTCATTAATACCACCATCACGATAGAAGGACTTCACCTGTACCTGATACCATCCAGCAGGGAGAGAGTAAACCGTCTGCTCGATGCGGAAGTTGGTGTTGAAAACCTCAGAGTTCTGGAGTCCCTGGTCTGTAGTGAAGTTACCGGTCCATCCTTTCTGTCCCTCAGCAAAAGTAGGGTTGACAATGAGTACAGTTGCATCCACAGGGTTGTCGCCAGAGGCCTTGTCCATACCGAGGTCAGCAAGAATCTGCTTGTTGTAGAATGCAGCAAGCTCTTTCTCATATTGCTGGAGAGTTGGGATGTCAGCATAATTGCTTGCGAGCTTCTGTGCCTGCTCCTCAACAGCAGCCTTCAAATCAGCATTGTCGATAGCAGAATAGCTGTTAACCAGATCCATATAGTGAACATATCCATTGTACTCATTCATACAGTTCTGAATATCTTTATAAGTGGTCTCATCTGCATCGTAGAGGTCAAATGTGTGGAGAACAGCCGTAGAGAGGTATTCATATTCTTTAGAATCATCAGCATATTCAGCCTGCTTGTCAGTGAATTTCTGAGTAGGGTCGTTGTTGCTGAGGTAGTTCACAGCGTCATTGATGTAGGTGTTAGCCTGGTTAATCACATCAAGTGCCTGAGTATAGGCATCATATCCCACGATTGGCAATTGCACTGCACTCAAGATTTCAGCCACTGCATTCTTATCGCCTTTCAGTTGCAGTTTTTCGAGGTCAACCTCAGCCAACTTGGCTTCCACAAGCTTCGAGAAGTCAGGGTTTTCTCCATAATAGTAGAGCTGCATACCAGTGAAAGAGCTGAATCCGTTGGCGAAGAAGGAAACGCGAGCCTCACCATTGGTGATTTGGATCATGCCAGTGGTATAGTAAGTCCAATCGTTGTAGTCGTTGTTCCACCATCCAGATAATTTGGTATCCTGTTCAGACTCAACGACGTTGTCGCCCGACTGAATTCTGATACCCATTCTGCAAGGGTTGTCGTTGTTCCAGTCGTTGCCCCAAGTGATACCACAACCTTGGATGCTGTAGAATCCGTTAGGCAGACCGCTGAGGTTCTGTGCGATTTCACGTTCTGCTCCTGGCATGGCCCATTGCTTAGCACTTGAAAGTCCGTGGTTCCAATAAGGCTCATATCCGCTAGTGTTAACTTGATACCACTGTCCCTGTACAGTTTCATCAAGACCGATAGTCACACCATGACCGATAGGCACACGCGTGGTAGTGATATAAGTCTTGTCGTCGCCATCGCCCGACTCACGGAGGTCACTCCATCCCTGGAGTGTTCCATCACCATCGAGCACGATGCTCTGAGAAACCCACTTTCCTTGTTCCTCATCCCAAGTTGGGTCGTACTGAGGCTGGCAGAAGAACGGATAAGCGATCAAGCCAGACATATTCATTTTTCCAGACTCGTCAATTCCCTTGGTAGCGATATAAGCAGAACGCTCCTTCTGGAGTTCCGCCAGAGCCTTAGAATAATCCTCAGGTCCGTCGGTGTAGATGCCGTTGGCGTCATCACCAAACTCATCTTTCTCCACTTTTTCAGCCTTTTCAATGGCAGCCTTGAACTGAGAGAGGCCAGCATAGCTTGTGGTTTCAGCCAACTCATTGCAACTAGCAATCAAGCTGGTGAGTGTGGTGGCATCAGCGAGATAGGACTTATAGTCAGCAACGAGTTTCTCAGCTTTCTTAACACCGTCGGTATATTCCGCTACAGATTGGTAGTCAGCAGATTCGTTTTCAAGCTCCTCATAAGCAAGTTCATAATATCCAAGGAGAGAATAATATCCAGCCTCTTCCAAAGTTCTGCGGAATTCGTCAGCTTTAGCGAGAGCATCAACGAAACCCTCTTCAGCCAGCTGAATCTGAACAGCCTCGCTGGCATCGCTGATGTAGAATGCCTGGAAGTTGCTGAAAATCGTCCAGTCGCCCTGCAGCGCTGCAGTTTTTCTGATACCGATTTTGAAATATCCGTCCTCAACCTGCACCACCTTAATTTTATTATCGGTGTAGTAGCCGGCATCAAACCAGAGTTTTGAAGCCTCCATACAATTCGGAACATAATAATTGGTGCCATCATGTGAATATTCCACATCGTTCGACCAATCATCACGCTCATAAATTCTTCCCTCAGTGCGTTGACTCGATGCGATAGAGAGCAGCGGAGAAGAAGTGGAACGAGTTACTTCCGTCACCTCCCCGGTTTCCTCATCATAGTTGACAGATTCACCGAAAAAGACCGCATTGATTTTCTCGTTGCCATCCCAATATGCAGGATTATATGATCCACGATAGAAACCTTGCACGGTGAATTCATAGTAACCAGCAGGGAGGTAGAAAATCTGATAGACTTCCGCCCCTGCAGGTTGGTCAAACATCTCGATTGAGCTCCAAGACACACCCCAGTTATTAGAGTGCATCCAAGCTCCGGTAGACGAACAGTCGTAGTCCATCCACCCCAATTCAGCAGTCACCTCCTGCCCTTCACTCCATGTGACTTGCGCATTAGCAAAGGCAGCAAAGCAAGCTAAAAAGATAAAAGTAAAGACTTTTCTCATAGGTTAATAAAAATTTTAGTTATGGATAATGAAATCTAAATAGATATGTTATCGTCAAAAGCAAGTTTCATCGTATAGTTTTAAGATTGCCCAGCATAGAATAGTCAGAAAAAAAGTGTCGTAAAGAAAGCACCCCGAGATGTATTGGGATGTTGTTGGGCGGAGTGACGCTTCACTCCGCCTTTTTCGCAACAACAGAATTAACTAACTAAACTATTTAAAAACTATTAACTTTTCAAAGCGAGAAATCCGAAATCCCTTTCAGATTTTCACGATGCAAATTTACATAAGAAGTTATAAAGAAAATATATAATTTGTATCGTGGAATATAAAATTTGAAACAAAATGTGCAAAAAGTAAAAAAATTAAAGAAAATGCATCAAAACTTACAGATATAATTTAAAAAAGGTGCTGATAAAGAAAAATAAAAACCTAAATTTGCATAAATAAAACATTAAAACCCAGATTTTATAATAAAATCGTCATGAAATTGAAAAGATTTATCACCGTCATCACCTTGACACTTTCATTGAGCGGAGTGAGCATGGCTCAGAAGCCACACCTCTTCACGATGCAACAAGGATTGAAAAGTTCGTACATCAATTCGCTCTACATAGACTCCGACAATTTTTTGTGGGTGTCCACCACCACCTCATTAGAGTTTTTTGACGGTCATCATTTCCAGGAAATCAATTATCAGGGAAGCAGTGACAAACCTTATTCGTTCAACACCGTAAACACCATCAAGCAAAAGGACGAGAATCAATACTGGGTATTGACGAACCAGGGATTATACATCTACGACAAACCTTCCAACAGTCTAAAAAGCGTCACCATATCCACAAATGAAGAATTCAACAAATGTTCTCTGACCCACGTGTTCGACTTTCCCGACAGCAACAAAACGTTGTTTTCGAGTGAAGGCTATGGCTTTTATCTGATTGACAACAACACCTTGGCTTCGGACACGCTGACCTCTCAGAAACTCATCCGCATCACAGGCAGTTCATATATCTGGGATTTTTTTATTGACTCTCACAAAAACCTTTGGCTATCGGACTTGAACAACAGGTTGGTGACCTTGGATTTGACATCCAACAAACTTCGCAAGATTCCTCAAAGTGCCGATGCACAATCGATCACCCAAAACAGCTATGTGATGAATTTCGCAGAAGACCGTAAAAGTGGGAAAATATTCATGGCGATGTCGAACAATGGCGTATTGGTATATGACAATCATGAGAAACTGGTTCGCGAATTACGCAACAACGACCGCAGCCTATATACGACCAGCATCCTTCAGACCCGCGACGGCCACATCTATTTAGGTACGGACAACAAAGGTCTTTATGAGATATCGGTAGAAGACGAGAGCTTACATCAGTTCTCCAAAGAGATTGAAGACATAGACATCCATCATGCCAAAGTTCACTCACTGGCAGAGGACAAAGACGGCAACCTGGTAGTGGGCATTTACCAGCATGGTGTGTTGGTGATTCCAAAGCAGACGGTTTATTTTGAGTATGGAGCTCTGTCAGAGAACTCTTCTGGCAAGAACAGTGCGTGCATCACCTCCTTCTGCACCGACCTTGAAGGCAACTTATGGGTGGCTACCGACGGCTCAGGCGCCTTCATCAACGGCCGTTGCATCACAGAAGGCCTGCGCTCGCCATTGCTTCAGACATTAGCATGCGACAAACGCGGCACGATATGGAGTGGCTCTTGGCGTGGCGGCATTTCCTGCTGCACCAACAAGAATTCCTTCTATGTACCTGAATTTCTGAAACCCTATTCCACCCTGAACGTGATGGACTTGGAATACGACTCCACCAACGACATTCTCTATGCGGGCACCAATGGCGAAGGCATCATGAAGATAGACCTTCAGTCGGAGCAGGTGAGCTTCCTGAACGGCAAGGACATCTACCGCTGGATCAACAAGATATATCTTGACAAAAACGGTGACATTTGGTTTGGGGACGCCATTTCTTTCGTTCATTACAACACAAAGTCGAACAAATACAGCGCCACCCAATTAGAGACGAACCGTATCAATGTGATCAATGCCTTCTATGAGGATGGTGACAACCTTCTCCTCGGCACCTATCACGGCATGTTCTGCTATAACACCAAAACCAATTCGTTCGTTGAGCCCGACTATCTGCGCAATATCCCCTATAACACCGCCATCACGAATATCGAGATGTCGGGTCATTACATCTGGCTGTCCACCAACCGGCACATTGTATGTGTAGATAAAACAAGCGGTCGGCTGACCGAATTCAGCAGCTTTAGCGGCAATTATATTGGTGAGTTCCACAAAGACGCCTCCATGCAGGCTTCAGACGGCCGTCTCTACTTTGGCGGAGACAATGGTTATGTCAGCTATTTGCCCGACCAGCTGATGAACATGCCTAAAGACATCAAGCCTGTTTATTTCTCCCAGCTTGGAATTGGCGAGGAGTTGGACGGTCACGATTCCTACCACATCACGTTCAGTGTACCTGAACTGGCCATGGCCGACCGCATCAACTACAGCTATATTCTTGAAGGCTATGAGAAGAACTGGCACACCATCAGCTCAGAGAATCCAGAGGCATATTATGCCAGCCTTCCCTCAGGAATCTACAACTTCCGTGTGAGAGCGTTCTACAAAGACAATCCAGACCATTATAGCGAACGTAGCATCAAGGTGAAGGTACCTTATCCATGGTACGCCACTTGGTGGGCCTACCTGCTCTATCTGGTGGCACTCGGCATCATCGGCAAATTTATCTGGGACAACATCAAAGCCCGTCAGCGCGCCCGCTCTCTGCTTTTAAAATCCGCTCAGAACGAGCAGATGAAAGAAGCCAAGCTCCGTCTGTTCGCCAGCATTGCGCACGAGTTGCGCTCCCCATTGACCATGATCATTTCGCCATTGCGTCAGTTGAAGGTGAATGACCGCAATTTGGAGCGTCAGGGTAATTATTCGATAATGGAACGCAACTGCAAGCGCATCCAACGCATTGTGAACCAAATGCTTGACGTAAACCGCATCGACAGCGGTCGTCTTCCGCTCCATTTCAGCGAGACAGAGTTGAACACCTACACAAAGGAAGTGATGGAGTCGTTCACCGGTTTTGCCGCCTCGAAAGCCATCGCATTCCACCACGAATCCACAGAAAAAGAGATACCAATATGGATTGACACCGTTCATTTTGAAAAAATCCTTTTCAACGTGCTGTCGAACGCCTTCAAATTCACCCCTTCCGACGGTCGCGTAATTGTTCGTACTTCCACTCATTTGAACACGCCAGATGCTGACAACCACCGTGTGATTGACGATTTCCGAGTGATTGAATATGCAGAGATCCGCATCTACAACAGTGGATCGCATCTTGCAGCCGAAGACATCAAGCACCTCTGGGAGCGTTTCTATCAAGGCAATTCCTCGAAGAAATCAGAGGGCAGCGGCATCGGTTTGAACCTGTCGTACGAGCTGGTTCACCTGCACCATGGTGATATCAGTGCCCACAATGTAGGTGATGACGGCGTGGAATTTGTGATACGCATACCTGTAGGCAATGTCCATCTGAAGGAAGAAGAGTTGAAGCCACGTGAGACCAGCAGCACTCCATCGCAAGCTCCAGTTCTGTCGGATGCCAACCCATCGGCAGGCGATTCGTCAATCCCAACAACCAGCAATATTCAAGAATACTCAGGACAAGAATCAGAAGGTCAGTTGTCAGCAACAGAAACCGATGAAGATGAATCTGAGGGAGCTTCCATCTCAACAGAAGATGAGAAATCACCTAATCTCGAAAAAGTTGATGAAGCTGACATGGAAGATGAAGCTGAGTCCGACGATGTTGATAAATCCGATAATGAAGTAAGTAAAGCAAAGAAGTCGTCAAAATCATCCAGCAAGGAAATCAACCGTCAAGACCTGATTATGGTTGTGGATGATGACAAAGACCTCTGCGAATATGTGTCACAAGAATTAAGTGAGACTTATAAGGTGATCACATCGAACAGCGGAAACGAAGCCTGGAACACGCTGCTCGTTCAGCGTCCATCCATCGTGGTGACCGACCTGATGATGCCTGACGGCGATGGCTACGACCTATGTCGTAGGATCAAGGCCAATCCAGAGACCGACAACATCGCTGTGATTGTGCTGACCAGTGAGACCGACGACGACAGCCGCCTCCGTTCGATGAATCTTCAGGCCGACCACTTCCTTCCAAAGCCGTTCAACCTGGCGTTGCTCCAGAGTGCCATCACCCAGGTGCTCCGTGTGCGTGAGAACATCCGCAACAAGATGCGCCGCACAGAGATTGGTCAGAACTATGGCAGCGTAGAGATAGACTCCTTTGAAGACAAATTCATCCAGCGCGTGAAAGAAATGGTGATGAGCCATTTGGATGACCCAGACTTCAACGTGAACGAATTGAGTAAGGAAATCGGCATCAGCCGCGTTCACTTGAACAGGAAGTTGAAAGAACATTTCGGCATATCTCCGAATGCCTACATCCGCAGTGTCCGCTTGAAGCAGGCAGCCTATCTGCTTGTAAACAACAAAGTGAACGTGTCAGAAGTGGCCTATCGGGTAGGTTTCTCTTCCCACAGCTACTTCACGAGTATCTTCCACGACTTCTTTGGAATGAGTCCTAAAGAGTTTGTCGCCACCTATTCAGCCAACCTGAACGACGAAACCCTTCAGAAACTCTTGGATTAATTCCCAGTCTGTACTTGGCGTTATTAGGAAGCCAAAAACAAAGCCGCAGGTCCTTATTCATATAGGACCTGCGGCTTTGGTTATTTATAAGGTTGTTTAGTTCTGTATTCAAAATTTGGATTTTCGGACACACATAACATTGAAGTGGGTGGCACTGCACCAGTGGCAGGTGGCATTGAACTTGGTCAGCAAGTCCCGCAGTAACGACGCAAGATGCGTCGTCTCCACTTAACGTACGAAGAACGTCAAGGGGGTGTACGGCTTTATTACTTTGAACTTGGGCAGGCCCTCCGGTTTCGGACATACATAAAGAAAGTCGCAACTGTTTATGTTTTCAGAAAGTCCTTCAGAATATCAAACAGAACGTCCTAGTTGTTGAGCAATACTTTTACTGATGCACCAGGAGTTTTTGTGGAATAGAAAAACAAGGCGTATCTTGATCCCATGAAAAGCCTTCTGTAGTCGAATCTCATCTTATAGTCATTCCCGATTTTATTAAAATTTCCATCATTGAAGGCATAGAAAAACTGTGCAATATCCTTGCCTGGATTGAAGTCGCCATTCATTACCAACGCAATCTCTTTCAACGCCTTTTTAGGTATTTCCACCCGTTCAATCTCTTTTTTCTCCACATTGGTGATGGTTTTTGTGTCATTAGAAAGCTGTACGTTCTCCTCTGCAAAAATCAGATAAGTCTTTTTTCCTTCCTTTTTAATTGACAGAACTCCCGAATCGCCGTTCAAAGCGGCAAGACCAGCCACATCACCATCTTTCATCAAAGAAGCATCGATTCTGACCGTATCGGTGCACAGTGGGCCCCAAGTGCGCCAGGTGAGCGTGTTTCGCGCATCAAAAATGCTATTGGCAAGAGTGGAAGTGGTTAGTTTCACCCAATGTCCTGGTTTTGTGATACTTCCCGTCTCAGTCTGTATGTCGTTCTTTATGTAATTGTGATTGATTTGATAATCTTTCTCAATCACAGCGTATTGCGGCTGTTCATGGCACTCACACTGCCCATCGAGAGTGACAGTTTCGGGAATGATGCCATCGCCATTTGTGCCCAGCATAGGCCATCCGTCTATCCATGAGCAAGGCTCAATGGTGAGTACACGTCCCACGCCACCTCTGTCTTGGAACATGACTCCATACCATTCACCATGTTTTCCATCAACGATGGTTCCCTGACCAGCATAAGGGAATCCGCCGAACTCACTTTTCAGGATAACCTTAGAATCGTAAGGTCCCTCAATATTTTTGCTCCTGTATGCAATCTCCTGTCTTCCAGTCCTCGGCCAAGAAATGCAAAGCAGATAATACATTCCGTCGTGTTTGACGACACGGCTTCCCTCATGCAGACCTTGTGGCCGGCCATTGAGTTGGAGTTTTTTGTTCACCCCACCCTTTTTCACATCAGAGAGGTCCTGTTCCAGTTCGACAAGCCTGATATCCCCGCTTCCAGAGAAGACATAAACCCTGCCATCATCATCGAAAAAGAGCGATGCATCATGATATGCCGGCAGTCTGCTGTGGAGTTTCCATCCTTTAGCCGGGTCATCCGTCTTGAACACCATGGACTTGTGTGGGTCATCATTAGCCACGAAGAGCGCCCAGAAAGTGCCATTGTTGTATCTGAGCGACGTTGCCCATTGTCCTCTTCCATAGACGGTACCCTGCTGCATGTCATAGCGTGGTGTGTCCTTGATTTCATCGAAGAGATAGGATACTGTCTGCCAGTGGACCAAGTCCTTACTTCTCATAATCGGTGCTCCAGGGAACATGTGCATGGTTGTGGAGACGAGATAATAATAGTCGTCCACTCTGATGATGTCAGGGTCTGGGCAATCGGCCCAAATAAATGGGTTCTTCACTTGTATGCTCTGTGCCCAGGATAATGCACATGAGAGCAAAGCGATGCAAAAAAAAGAAATACGTTTCATATACATGATAGATTAGGATTCACAATTGCAAAGGTAGAAAAAAAGCAATGTCCGTGCAAGCACAGACATTGCACATAATATTAAAAATGAAACATTTTCCGTTATCGGTTAAGAGTGTTCACACATTTGATATGCAGGCATTAAGATATCTTGATTGAGATTCACCATCCTTTATTCTATGACGATTCTTTCAAGCACCACACCTGGGTCGAGCGGCTTGATTGTGATGGTATGCTTTCCTGCCTCCAGATTCGGAAGATTCAGCACCTGCTTGTTGATCCGTGTCTTTTCCCACTCGTAATTCTGGTCGTGGAACGCATTGACGATGAATCGTGACGCCTCATTGATATTCATTGTTTTCACAATCTGTCCATCGAGCGATATCTCGATTCTTTGTCCTCTGCCGCTGTTGAAAGGGAAGGTAGGCGCCATCATGAAAAATGCTTTCGGGGTGTTTCTATTGTTTTTGAGTTCAAACCCGTAGGAAAGTGCTGATCCGTCAGTTGGCACTGTATATGGGAAAAGGGCAACAGCATCCTTGAAAATTCCAAAATCTGGAATCACCTGCCATTTGGCATTTGCCGCATCCTTCTTTTCGGTGAAATCAGAAGCCTCCAAAATGACGACATCCTCATTCTTCTTTATAACAATCTCATTTTCTGCATTTTCGTTTACTTTATCTGCAGTCACCCTTCTCACTTTCGGGCAGATATTGTGTCGCGGACCGTTCCAAGAGGTATAGCCAATATGGATTTCGTCCATCATGTGATTCCACTTTCCACCAGCAATCCGTTTGTTATAATCGTCAGTGAGCTCAGCATCTTTCTTAAAGAATTGCTCCACTTTATCCGCCCAAAGGTTTGCCTGTGCACTTCCCCGTTTTTCAAGTTCAATGTTCATTGCATGGGCATAGTACATATTATAGATATTCGCCATAGCAGCCACTGGGAATCCGATGAGTTGGTCGAATGCATCGTGCATGTCGTTTGGCATCTTGCTTCTCAATGCTTTGGCATCCTCGTTTAGTTGATTATATTC
>OMUD01000258.1 GCA_900314125.1 uncultured Prevotellaceae bacterium
GAGCTTGCTCAGAATATTCAGACAAAATTCCTTTCAAAGGGCTCCGCCCATGGATTCATCCCGTTTTTTGATCTTTTCTTTTTTTTCTCCCCCCCTCAGCGTAGCCATCTAAAGTCTAAAGTCTAACGCCTAACGTCTAACTATAAATTCTCTCAAACCTCACGCCTGTTTTCTTCCCGCAGATATATGCCGCGTACTGCATGCCCTCCTGGCATAGATGGTCAATGTAGAGAGGCTCGTTCTCGATAATCATACTGCATCTGAACGTGTTGCCAGCCTGGATGCGTGTGTTTTGGGATTCCAACACTTTGAACTGAGAACCACCCAGGTATTCCACGTCGCACACACGTCCCGGATGCCATGTCAGCCGCAGACGGTCGCCTACGCACAACTCCTCCTCCACAATCAGGTGGCGGCTGATCACAGGGTCACTCTGCTGCTCCTCGTCCGACGATTCGCTCAGGAAATGTTTCCAGCTTCTGTAGCCCAGAAACCGGGAGAGTACATTCATCGTGTGCAGGCTCGGAGTGGTGTCGCTGGGCAGGTAACCCCACATCCGCTTCAGGGTGGAGGTGCTGAGGGGCTCCCCTGTGCGCGACAGGATCTGCTCACTCAGCAACTCGAAGTCTTTTGGTGTCTCAATGGTCTTGCCGAGGGCTGATTCTATGTCGGCAAGCAGTTTTTCTGTTGTGTTCATGCTGCGAAAGGGATGGTTTGCATTCACAAATTTAGCCATTATTTCTTAAACCAACAATTTTATTTGTGAAATTCGGGCGGTTTTGCTATATTTGCCCACGATTATGAACAACGGTTTTGATACAAACGACTTGGATTCTTCCATCTCTGGCTATTTGGAAGACTCTTTTGAGGGAATCAATCGCAACTTCACAGACAGGGAAGTAATCTCCGCCTCCGACACCAACCTGCTCGTGCGCGCCAAGCGTTACGGACGCTGGTGGATGCTCAAGGGACTGTCGTCACAGGCTGCCGACTTGGCTGCTTGCCGGCAGATGCTCCGTAAGGAGTTTGAGACGCTGATGCAGCTGCAGCATCCCAATATCGTGAGTGTTCAGGGGCTGGAGTATGTCGATGGGATAGGGCAGTGCATCGTCATGGAGTATGTCGATGGCCAGCCGCTCTCCCAGGCCCAGCTCACCGACCCCCAGAAGCAGGCAGTCGTCGATGAGTTGCTCTCCGCCGTTTCCTATTGCCATTCCGTGGGGATCGTCCATCGCGACCTCAAGCCCTCCAATATCATGCTCACCAGAAACGGAGGCCATGTCAAGATCATAGATTTCGGACTGGCTGATTCCGACGACAGTGCGGTGCTCAAGCAGCCGGCGGGCACTCCCAAGTATATGGCACCCGAGCAGGCCACGGCACAGAGGGCTGACGCACGCAACGATATCTATAGCCTTGGCGTGATATTCGAAAAACTGGATTTGGGACGGCGCTACCAAAGCATCGTCTCCAAATGTATGCTGCCCATCTCCAAACGTTATCAGTCGGTGGAGGAGCTGCGGGAGGCGTTCGCCAAAAGGAGAACATCGGGCACAAGAAACTTGATGGCGGGGATGGCGGCTGCCATTGCTGTTCTGATTGGACTTGTGCTTTTCTTGATGGTTAAGATTGGAGGCATCACAGGAAAAGAACACGTGAGGACAGGAAATGTCTTGCTCGACACCGTGCCTGAGGGCAACATCTCTTTCGCCGACCAGCGCGTCAAGGCTCTGTGCCTGGCGAATTGGGACACCGACAACGACGGGGAGCTGAGTTTCAAGGAAGCGGCCAGCGTGGATGCCTTGGAACATGTCTTCCAAGACAACGATGACATCAAGTCGTTCGATGAGTTTCAGTTTTTTATTGGTTTGAAGATGGTTGAGCGGAATGCGTTCAATGGATGCAAGTTTTTGGAGCATATCACCTTGCCTCCGCAAATCGCTAGTATCGAGAATTATGCCTTCATGTCATGTAAGAGGCTGAAAAAAATCATATTTCCTGGGAAACTTGAGTCAATCGGAGAATATGCCTTCAGCGAATGCAGTAGCTTGGAGGGGGTCAGCTTTCCCAACTCCCTGATAAAACTCGGTTACAGTGCCTTTACTGAATGCAAAGGTTTGAAGCATGTACGTTTCAACCATTCCTTGCCGTTAACCCAGTGGAGTTTCTCTGGTTGTGTAAACTTGGAAACCGTCGATCTAGGCGATGGAATTGTTGACATTGGCAATGGAACTTTCTTCGAGTGTAAGGCATTGGAGAAGGTGGTGATACCGCCTCAGGTGAAGTCCATTGGTGAGGATGTGTTCCACAACTGCTATGCGCTTCGCGAAGTCTATGTCGGCGATAATGTGACGTCTATCGGAAAAGCGGCGTTTTGGGGTGACAGCGGCCTGAGAACCATCAGTCTCCCGTCTCTGGATGTGTTGAAGGCCGAAGATATCTTCCATTATAATATCGGAAAGGAATATGGCTACGAATCCAATTTAGATACCATCTTCATCCGTAATGGTGGCCCTGGCGAAAAATCCTACAATGATTATTTCGCCCAGGTGAATAAAAAATGCCATTTCATCGTTCCTCCAGGCACCGCCTCCGCCTACCGTGCCAAAGGCTACCCCAATGTGCAGGAACTCACCCCCCAGCACTAACCGCCGTCCTGCATAACCCGCCCCAAGTAAAAGTACTGTTATGTATGAGGGTGTGTCAAAATGATTAGGAGTGCGCTTTGCGCAGAAATCCGCGATTAAGCCAATGAGCAAAAGGGAGCTTGCTCACATTTTGCCATGGCGGAGCGGATTGCCGAAGAAAATCTATCAAATCTTTTCAAATCTT
>OMUD01000008.1 GCA_900314125.1 uncultured Prevotellaceae bacterium
AAAAAAAACGGGATTCCCGGGCAAACCAGGAACCCCGGATAAACGATGTATCGGTTAAAACTCAGGATTACTTAGCCTCAATTGTGAAAATGAGGGTAGAGTAAGGCTTGATTGGCCCCGTCTCACGAGTGTCATAAGCCTGAGCAGAAGGGATAGTCACTTCCCACTTGGCTCCCTTAGGGATGATTTTCAGGATTTCCTGCCAACCTGGAATCACGCTCGGACGCTTCATGTCCACCTGGATAGGCTGCTTGCCCTCACCCTTTGAAGAGTCGAACTCAGTGGAGTCAATCAGGCAACCCACATAGTCGCAAGTCACTACAGAATCAGCATTGATGGCACTTCCCTCAACACCGGTTCCCGGCTCCAGCACTTTATACTGCACACCGCTAGGAAGGGTCTTCACACCTTCTTTCTTGGCATTGGCAGCGAGATAATCCTCGTTTTTCTTCTTCCAGTCAGCATATTTCTCCGACACGTTCTTGTCATGGATTTCCTTCGACTTGTTGTTGAATTGAGTGTTAGCCTGGGCGATAAGCGAGTCTTTCTCTGCTCCATCCTTCATTTTCAGTCCGGCAACAAGACCTTCCACAATCTTCTCAGTGCCGATACGCTGTGTGCTGTCCTGCCCATAAACCTCCATGGTCAAGCCTTTGGCCATATTCTGGATATCACCACCGACCATCAAGCCCTTATTGTAGGCCTCAGCAGCCTTGCCAGAAGCATTGGCACCCTCTTTCATTCCCTTGATGAAGTCATCAAGATAAGCGGTGTCAACCCCAAGCTGCATCATCATATACTGCTTCAGTCCACCTGACTGAGCCAGTCCAAGGTTGTATGCCATGGAGTCAATGCCGGCATCTTTCACCACTGGGGCAGCATTGTCGTCGCCACTCCCCTTTTTACATGAATACATCACTGCAGCGCTCAATGCCACTGCTAAAATCACTAATTTCTTCATTTTTTTTTGATTTATTGTGTAGTTTAAAATTTCTTTTTAAAGCACCTCAATGAGTTCCACATCGAAGATGAGGGTAGCATAAGGAGGAATCATGCCGCCTGCCCCGCTTTCACCGTATGCCAGGAGATAAGGGATATAGAAGCGGTATTTTGCGCCCTCCGACATCAGCTGAACGCCCTCAGTCCATCCAGGAATCACCTGGTTGAGGCCGAAAACAGCCGGCTCATTGCGCTGATAAGAAGAGTCGAACACCGTTCCGTCAATCAGCGTGCCCTCATAATGGCAACGCACCTTGTCGGTGGCTTTCGGCTTTTTGCCTGTACCCGGATTCAGCACCTCATACTGAAGGCCACTCTTCGTGGTGATCACTCCTGGCTTTCCGGCATTGTTTTGGAGGAACACACGTCCTTCCTCAAGTGCCTTTTTCCCGGCTTCAGCCTTCTCAGCATTCATCTTGCGCTCCTGCTCAGCAAAGAAGCTGTTCACAATCTGCTGAGCCTCAGAGTTCTTCACTTTCAATTCGTTACCTTCGAGTACATCCACAATACTTTGGGCGAAATCCTCAACAACGAGAGAACCTTTCAATCCCATCTGTTTCAGTTGCTGGGCGATTCCCAATCCCAATGCATAACTTAATTTGTCCATTTTTCTTTATTCTAAAATTCCTATTGATTATTATCAGTCATATTTAACCTGCTAACGGTCAAATCACAAAATTCTTACAAATTTACGCTTTATTTTGCTGAATATGAACAAGAGAGCAGAAAAAATACTTGATTTTAAAGATTTTTTATGAATCGCTCTGCCTGGTCAAGCAAATCGAAGAGCTCATCCATCGTCTCAGCACGCAAAATCTGGATGCGCAGCTTACGAAAATCAGGTATTCCCTTAAACACAGGTGAAGATGCCAAATGACGGCGTACATGGATGATTCCGCCCAATTCCGTCGCCTTCTGAGGTTTATCGGTTCGTGCCAGTGAGTTTGCCACGCTCTCCCGAACCTGACGGCGCAATACATCCATTTTCCACTCCAACGTCATGTCGGAAGAGACCGTCCCCGTATCTATATACTCACGAATTTCGCGAAAAACCCACGGACGGCCAAACGATGCGCGTCCAACCATCACTGCGTCAACGCCATATTCATCAAATGCTTTTGCCGCCTTCTCTCCCGAGTCGATGTCTCCATTTCCGATGATTGGAATATGGATTCGTGCATTGCGTTTCACAGCTCCTATATAGCTCCAATCAGCCTCCCCGGTGTACATCTGACTCCGTGTACGGCCATGAATCGTGAGCGCTTGTATGCCGCAATCCTGAAGCTGTTCAGCCAGCTCCTCGATAATTTTGCTTTCATGGTCCCATCCGAGGCGTGTTTTCACGGTGACGGGAAGACTGACTGCGCGTACCACGGCACGGGTGATATCAAGCATCAGCGGTATATTGCGCAACATACCTGCCCCGGCACCCTTTCCCGCCACTTTCTTCACAGGACAACCAAAATTGATGTCGAGCACATCGGGATGTGCCTCCTTCTCCACGATTTTGGCTGCCTCCACCATGGAGTCAACGTCACGTCCATAAATCTGTACAGCCACAGGCCTTTCTGCATCCGACACCACAATCTTGTCGAGACTACGGTTGACAGAACGGATCAAGGCTTCCGCACTGACGAATTCGGAATAAACCATGGCTGCGCCAAACTCCCGGCACAAAAGCCGAAATGCACGGTCAGTCACATCCTCCATTGGTGCGAGCAAAACGGGTTTCTCACCCAAATCCACATTTCCTATTTTCATGACGTTGTATCTTATTAAAACAGAGATGATTGATCAAGACCAAATGGTTCCTAAACTCGGAAATCACTTCATGTTCATTCCTCATCATCCAAATCATCCAATTCACGGATGCATCGTCCCGCATCATCCATTGAAAAACCTCGTGACAATGCGAAACGGATAAGTTTTGCATAGCGGTCGTAGTGGTCCTTGTATTTCAGGTTACGCGCTTTTGCCCTCAACAATTCCTTCAAAGTAGCCACTGCCTCATCTGGTTTGAGTTCTTCGAGCGCGAGCGAGATGTTGTCGTCGCTGATGCCTTTCAGCCTGAGTCCCCTGACGATTTTGTCGCGCCCCCATCGGTTGAAACGGAACTTGCTCCTTACAAAGGCGCAGGCATAGCGCTGCTCATCGATGTAGCGTTCGTTCAGCAGTCGGTGGACAATGCGGTCCTCCGCGCCTTCAGGAAGATCCCAACGCGCCATCTTCTGCCGGATGTCGCTCACACAATATTCAGCCTTGGCGCAAAGGTTTGCCAACCTCGACAGGGCTGCCGCTTCAGCAATTTTTTTCTTTGTGGTTTCCATATACAATCCTTGGGTTGTCAAACTGATCGGTTTTCAGCGTCACTCCCTCAAAACCAGCCTGACGCATCAACTCACAAACCTGCCTACCAAACCGGCGGTTGATTTCAAAGAACAACTGCCCACCAGCTCGTAAAGCCACAGATGCGAAACGCGTGATGGCTCGATAAAAGAGCAACGGGTCATCATCAGGCACGAAGAGAGCAGCATGCGGCTCAAAGTCAGTGACGCGGCGTTCCATCTCCTCCGATTCTTGCCGACAGATGTAAGGAGGATTGCTGACTATCAGATCAAATACCTCCGACATCACAGAAAGATTGGTGGAGAGGATATCACGCTGCTCAAAGCAGATGTCCAAACCAAGCTGTTCAGCATTATTCCTTGCCACCCTCAACGCCTCAGGAGAGATGTCCCAAGCCGTCACCTCTGCCAATGGAATCAACTGCTTGATGGCCAATGCAATGCATCCACTTCCCGTGCCTATATCCAGAATCCTTGGCGACTTCCTATCAGCCAAGGCATTCACCACTTCGTTTACAAGTTCTTCCGTTTCGGGCCGTGGTATCAACACCGCAGGTGTCACGTCCAGTTCCATTCCCATGAAATCAGCCTTTCCCAACACATATTGGACCGGCTCACCTCCACAGATACGGTCCACACACTTATCCAAACGCTGCACGTCGGCGGCTTCCAACTCCTCTGCTTTTCCCATCAGAACATCGGTTTGAGAGAGTCCGAACAACTTCTCGAACAACAACATCGCCACCGCTTTCGCCTCTCCTTCTTCCATGGTTGCGGAAATGCGGCGGATGACCGACAGACGTATCGAAGTGTGTATCATTCAGGATTTAGGGTTTCAAATTCATTTTGCGGCTGAACCAAGGAAAGGAACGGTTGGTCAGCCAGAAGAAGAATGCTCCTGCAAACAGTCCTGCCACCGAATCCACTGCATAATGCGCCTTGAGATAGACAGTGGCAAAGAAGAGTATGAGGGCAAAAGGAAAGAGAATCCAGAAGAATTTCCGGCTGCCTGTCCGCCAGGCGAGCAACATGGTGACCACCGCCATACCCACATGACTGCTTGGGAAAGCGGCTGTTGGATGTTCACCTGCCTCTTGTGCCTGCAAAACCAGTCGGCTGAACAGTCCTCTCACCTCGAGTGGAAGGATTTCAGTGTTTGTCCGGAAATAATCGTGCATCTCAGGAAACACAGGGCTGTCGCCCATCGCCACTCCGTTTGCTGCATAATAATATTGCGGTCCTGCCACTGGTAGGAAGTCAAACACCAGGTAAAACAGGAAAAAGGAGCCAAGAAACACAAATGTCGCGCGCTGGAAGTCTGCATACCGTGCGAGGAAATAAAAGAGCACCATGGCAATCATGAGATAATAGTAAGAGTAATACCCCATGTTGAACAGTTCATACCAAAATGTGGAGCTGAGCCATTCGCCAAACTTGAGCGATGGTTGGAAACCAAACACGCTGTAGTCGATAGAAGCGAATATGTGGTCTTTGTAATCAAAGAGCTGGCAAAACTCGTAGGTTTCTGGATACCAATAAATCAGACTGAGGAAGATCGGTGATATACGCAACAGAACAGTTGCTTTGCAAGGATAACGCCGGTGGACAAACCACATCACCGCCATCACCAGCAACATCAGTCCACGTGCAGCCAGCATTCGTAAGGGCGAGTTGAGGTTCCCCCACTCCGCTCCTATCACGATGGTGGTCAACGCCATATACACAAGCGTAGTGGCCTCAAAACTGAGAAGACCACGCTCGTCACGTCGTTTCAATAAATCCGAAAAGAAAGAATACTGCTTATTTCCCATGAAGGCAAATATTTTTTGTAAGGCTATATCCTGAAACACACTGCCTTACAGCCAGCCATGTGACTTATACCACGCAGCTGTCTCCTTCACGCCTTTCTCCAAGTCCCACTTCGGTGTATATCCAATTTCGGTGAGAAGCGGCTCAATGTCGCAATTCCAGTTGCGCTGGCTCATGATTTTATATTTGTCGTTATTCAGGGTGGACACCTTCCCACGCATTCCTGCGAACCACTGAGAGATGGAGCATACCAGTTTCAGCACAAAGAGTGGAGCCTTGATGTGGAGCACATTCTTCGCTCCTGTCTCACGCTGGATATAATCGCTGAACTGCCGTGAGGTATAGACTTTTCCGTCGCTCACATGATATATCTTATGGTTGATTTCGTCAATGCCTTCGGTCAAGACTTTCTCAATGGATTTGAAGATGGCTCCCACCA
>OMUD01000149.1 GCA_900314125.1 uncultured Prevotellaceae bacterium
CCTTTCCAGTCATCATAATGCCCATAAGCAGGGCAGTCATCATACCTTTCTTCATCATCTTAAAAATTTATAACCAAAACTATTACAATTATAATATCTTATTATATCTTCTCACTTAACCAAAACTTTCTTTCCGTTCACGATGTTGATACCTTTCTGCAGGCTGTTCAGCCGCTGACCGCTCAGGTTGTAGATCACCGGTTCGGAATTTGCAGGAGTGTCAGCCATGACACCGTTGATGCCAGTGCTTTCCGTGCAGTTGAACTTAATTTTATCGATATTGCACTGGGCACCGCTGATTACCAGTCGCAGCACCTGCTCGCCCTCTTCGAGATTTCGGCTGAGCACGCCTTTCACCACCTTGTATGTGTCCCAGTTGCTGCTGCCGGTCTGAGGAACGGTGACAGTGGCAAGGGTCATGATCGTGCTGTTCTTCACCAGGCAGATGCGGAAGGAAGAGCCGGTCACACCAGAGGAGACGGTGGCCTCAAACTCATATTTACCTGGAGTAGTCACATTCACCGTGTATTCCGTCCACTCGTTGGCAGCCGTATAGCCGATGGCATGGCCACCGTTGCCAGTGACAATGTCCACGCCCTCGTTGTCGCTTCGGTATTTCGTACCGCCCTCGTCCACCTTGTCGGTGTCGTGGAAGGAGAGGGTCTCTCCACCTTCATCGAAATTCTCAGCCTCAATCACACCCGGCAGGCTGACCATATCGCCGAACGGCTTCTGGACGTTCTTCACACTGATGCGGGTGGTGGCGATCTTTGACTCGTTTCCATCCATATCCTCCGCGATGGCGGTGATATAGCAGAGCCCCTTCATGTCAGGCACATACTCAGCCTGATAAGGAGCCTCAGTCAATGTGGCGAAGAGCACTCCGTTAGCGTAGAGACGTATGCACTTGATGCCTTCACCACCATTGTTTGCACTCGATTTCACGGTGACGGAGGAACCGACCGTTGGAGTGACAGGAGATGCGCTCACCGACACCTTCATGTTTTCGTTCACATCCACACGGGAGAAGGTGATGCGGTCGAAATTGCATTGTCCGCCAGTCACATTCAGCCTGATAACCTGCTTTCCTTTCTGCAGCGGAACGAGCATCCGGCCATATATCGTCTGGTAATTGCTGAAATCACCCAGTTTCGGGCAAGGTACCGTGATGTTGTCGGTCAGTGGGGTCTGCTCGCTGTAGTTGCTCAAGGCCAGGTTGAAGGAAGCACCGTAAGCACCAGCAGAAGCCAGGGCCTCAAAACTGTAAAGTCCCTCTTCGAGTACATCGACGGTGTATTCCACCCATTCACCAGTCATTGTCTCACCCAGTCCGTAGCCATCACCGGTATTCACGATATCGACACCGCCACCGTTCGTACGGTAGCTCTTGGCATTGCCAGTGTTGCGGTTGTCGGTGTCATGATACACAATACCCTCCTGACCTCCGTCGAAATTCTCACACTCCACGGTCCCTGGAAGTTCGCCACCCCCTTGATGGACAGCACGTCGAGAGCCTACGATGAAACTGCCCACACGCTCGTATTTCCCGCCATCGGTGGTATATACGATGGCTTTGAGCGAATGGGTGCCGGTGACAATAGAGGTGAAATGCGACACGTATGGAGCCTCTGTCATCGTTTCATACAACTGTCCTTTCACATACAGTTCAACTTTTTCGATTGTTTTTGTCCGCATCCGTGCACGCACCGTGATTGGGACGTTGTCGCCAAGCGGCACTTTCGGAGCTGCGGGCTTCACATACACCGACGCCTCTTTCTTCATGCCTGGGAATGGACTCTTTGCTTTTTTGGCAGCATCGGTCTGCATATATTGGCGGAGCCAGGTCATGGCAGGACGGTCCTTTCCATCGCGTATGATACCGGAATTGCCGTCGGTTGTCCAAGTTGCCCCATAAATGTACCCCCAAAGCGTGATGCCGGCACAATAGCTTGACTCCCACATGTAAGGAATCTGCTCTTTGTAGCGCTGCAGCTGCAAGTCATCGTCCGTGGTGCCGATATCATACTCCGTGGAGTACATTGGCATTTTCAGGCTGTTCTGGATTTCCGTCATCGCACTCTTGAACTTGCTGACATCCATACCTGTCAGGTCATGCGACTGGCATCCGTACGCATCGATTGGAGCACCTGCGTCGCGAACTTTCTTCACGAGGTCGATGAACTGGCTTTTCTGCCACTCAAAGGTGTTGTAGTCATTGTAGATGAGGATGGCGTCGGGCCATCGTTCGTATGCCAGTTCAAACGCCTTCACAATCCAGTCGTAGCCCGTCACACCGTCACCACCCAGCGCTTCTTTGTAGGGCGCAGGTGCATGACCAGGAATGGCTTCGTTCACCACGTCGATGAGGTCGATGGTGGGATAATGTTTCTTAATGGCATCGAGCCACTCCACAATAGCTTTATACTGCTCAGCTGTGGAGAGATTGTCCATCCATGAAGGATACTGTCCACCCCAGATGAAAGTATGGAACTTAAACGGAAAATTATGTTTCTTGGCATAGTCGTAAGCTGCATCACTCTGCCAGTTGAAACTGCCCCGGGCACTTCCTTCAATCGATTCCCATTTCGACTCGTTCTCAGGTGTGATCTGATTCCAAAGTGTGTAGAACGGCTCTTTGCCATAATCAACATTGTAACGAGTGGTGATGTTGCCAAGGAATTTGTCGGGATTCGACGACAACTGAGCTTGTCCGTCCATAGCGAACAGACTTAAAGCCAAAGAAAGTGCAACGGCTTTCTTTTTTGAGAAAGCCATTGCAGATGCGATATGTTTTCTCATACAGTTAACGTTAGGTGTTATGATTTCTAATTTTTTACAAAATTAGGCTAAAGCCGAAAAACCAATTGTAAGATATGAAACATATCCTTTCAATTATGCACTATAAGCAAAGATCAAGTAGCGAAAAATTTTGCAAATAGAAAATAATCATAAAAAAAATTTTGAAATCCAAAATCATTCTATATCTTTGCATTTAATATGAGAATTGTGTCACATAGAAAATTGGTTGAATTCTATCGCTCTGAAGGACATGGAGATTCACAATCCGCCCTTGAGCGATGGTATGACACAGCAGAAAGGGCACAGTGGAAGAATTTGTCCGACATCAAAATGGATTTCCCAGCAACCGACTATGTAGGCAACCAACATTATATTTTTAACATCAGAGGAAACAAATACAGACTTATCGTTGTGGTGAAATTCACAATCGGGCACATATTCATACGATTTGTGGGCACCCACAGCGAATATGACAAGATTGATGAATCAACAATTTAAAAGATCTGGAGGTTTATCATGAGTAAAATTACAAAAGAACAATACGAGTTTGCACTGTCAAGAATAGAAGAATTGCTGCCATTGGTCAGCGACAATACGCCAACTAATGACCGGCACGCAATTGAACTGACAATGATGTCGGACGTGGTTATTGACTATGAGAAAGAGCATTTTCCAATTGGCAAGCCTACAGTGGCACAACTGATAAATCTCTCTCTCGAAGAAAAGAAAATGAGTCAAAAACAATTGGCTGCTGAAATTGGCGTCAGTGCATCACGAATCAGCGATTTTGTCTCAGGACGGGCTGAACCGACATTGAAAACAGCCCGCCGGCTTTGTACCACACTGGGCATCAGCCCTGCTGCCATGTTAGGCTGTTAACCACGAATAAGGGGATGCACTCATCAAGCGCATCCCCCTTTTTTTTATGACCACGAGAAACGTGACTGATTATTTCACTAAGAATTTCTTTCCGTTACTGATGTAGATACCTTTGGTTGGATGTTCCACCACACGACCCGAGAGGTCATAGATACGCTTGGACTGCATTGGGTTGGATATAGTGGATTGGATTCCGGTGTCTTCTTTTCCGATGGTGACGTTAAATGCATAGTATGCTGTGTTGTATTTCACATAAAGCACCGTGTGGAACACTTTCTCCAGATCTTCCTCATTCACCACGTATGCACGGAAGGTGTTGTCCTCGCTGAAGCCGAAGGTGAATGCCGCATTTTCCACATCCGCAGTCACCGCACCATTCTCATCGAAAGTCAAGCCATATATAAAGTCGTAGTCGTCGTTAGTGAGTTTGCCGTCAGTATTCTTTGCCAACCACTCACCGTTGTCGATCAACTCTTCAACGCTGCATCCAAGAGCAGTGCAACAAGCCGTGAGGTCTGGCACCAGCTCATAGTAGTCATTGGTTTCCATGTTGCGGCCCGGAAGCACGATATCCTCTTCGCCGACGGTGCTGACTTCTTCCTCCACCTCACTGACGAACTGCAAGGTGGTGTTGAGTTTGAATGCCTTACCGTCCCAGAGATTATAGATATAGAATGTAGCAGTGGAAAATTCTCCCGGTTTACGGAATCCCGGTATGTTGAACCAATGGATCGTGCTCTCATAATACCACAATGCGAAAGCACCTTCTCCTGAATAGCTTGCCGCATAAGCATAATGGTCCTGATTCTCGGCCGACATCCAGAAACCACCACCGGTGGCTCCTCCGTTCGCCTCACTCACTGAATAGGTGTTGGTCAGTGCGCCTTCAGCATCTACTCCATAGAACAAACCGCTTGACGTGCCCAGTTCAGCTTCCAGCGCCGACATGTCGGTCTGACCGATTTCCCAAGCACCACCTTCTTCTGTAGGCACCATCTTCACAACCAGGTCGCGCTCTTCCACCACACAGTTTTCAATGGTGTACATCGGGCTGTCCATGGTCATCAGGAACGTAAATTCATAGTAGTTGTTGTCCTTGATGAAATACATACTGGAAAGGCATGTCTCACCACCTTTGAATGCATTTGGCATATTGCCGACTTGGAATTGCTTCACGGAATCCACATAATTCACATAGAAGCTTGCCGTTCCTCCGGAATAGCCCGTCACAGCTCCGTCGGGCAGAAACCAGAAACCAGGGGCTTCGGCAGTGTATTCAGATGTCAAAGCACCGTATTGGTCGTTGGCCGCCACCCGGATATCATCCATGCTCTCAGCGCCTAACTTCTCAAACACATCGGCCATATCCACATCCATTGAGGAAAGGGTGGTCCAGCCGTCGCGAGGGTCACGGTTAAACTCATATTCCTTGGAGCCCACTTTGGTGTAGTTGTCAATCACATCATCAAGATTGACATCCACGGTCAACACAAAATTGATCACCCAAGCCTTGTTGCCGTAGATGAAGTAGATTTCCGCGTTATGACGTTCGCCCAACTGCCATGGAGCGTAAGCATACTGTCCGATGGTGCAGGAAATCACGTCATCCGCATAAGCCAGCGAAGCAACCCAGAATTTATCGGTGTCTCCCCAGTCTGCGTGCTGTAGTTCCTCGCTCTCCACCTCATCATTCTCAAACTGCACACCTGAGCCGAACCAGAAACCTGGAGTTGGTGTGGCGGTGAGGCTGTTCACGAGCTGGTCGCTCCATGTCAGCGTTTCATTGTCGAACTTCTTGGCATAGATGATGTATTTCATGTTCTTGGCAAAATAGTCAGGGTCTATGCCCAATGCCTCTGCCATTCCCGGCACTGCCACTTCGTTTGGCTCGTTATACCACTCGGTGTTCGGAGCCTGGGTGTGTTCATAGGTGGTGCGACCCACAATCTCCAATTTTGAGAGAGCGGTGGTCGGTTCCTTGTCTATGCCTTCGGAAGCTTTGATGGTCAGTGCAATGTCGAAGGTCACGCGGGCATTATTCAAGTCCATGGCAATGGTGCATCGCACGGTCTCGCCAGGGAGCAAAGGCTTGGTTGGGTTCTGCCCCACACACAGATAGAGCTCACCGGCTTCCAGATCCCAATCAGGATGTACAAACCAATAGCCTTCTGTTCCCCAGTAGCTGAGGGTTCCCGTCTTGTCCAGATAGTATCCACCCCAAGAAGCAGTTGGCGTTGTGTTTTCCACGCCGCCCGGTTGAATGAGGCAGAAGAGGTTGGTGCGGGGTGTTGCATACTCCTCGGTCGGTTTCCAAGCTTCGAGTGCATTGCCCAACACGGTGGCATTCACACCCAACTTCTCAGCCACTTCCGCAATGGAATAGACGATGTTGGTGCGTTCATAATCCGTCTTGGCTTCTTCCACAATTTCATAGGAATAGTCCTGCGAATAAAGGTTGCTGACAGGAAACAGCAACGCTAACGTGAATAAAGTAAAGAACCTTTTCATAGGCTGTTAATTTTAAGGTTTTGAATTAGTTAGTTTTTAATAGCTATTCTGCATGCAAAGATAAATATTTTTTTAGAATTCCAAAAAATGATGAGTTTTTTTTTTGAAAAAATCCGTCCGAAGCATGATGTGGCTGTGCCAGTCCAGAAAACAACTTTTTTAGGTGGATGATGAAAAGAATTACACATTTTGTATAATTTGATTTAATTTGTATATTTGTGATGAAAGCACACTCAATGGAACTTTTTATAGTGTCAGCGATGTATTCCTTTCCCACTGGATGGAACGTTTATAAAATAAAAAAGTGGCATCTTTGATGCCACTTTTTCATTCCTAATACTCATCCTCGTT
>OMUD01000313.1 GCA_900314125.1 uncultured Prevotellaceae bacterium
GGTTAAACTTTTGATTTTCACCTTTAAAGTTACTAAAAATTTATCACTCCTACAACTTTTTTAACACTTTTCTTATACCGAACTCACGTTAATTAACTCTATCATCCCCATCTCTGCCCGCTCTTGGTCCCTACTTTTCAACTCTTTTATACTTATTCTGTCAAAAATACTTCTGTTGTTTTTGCCAGCATCAGCAGTTACAGTTACTAAGACAGGCCAACTTGAAGCTCTTTTAACGAAAACTCCTATTTGATTACTTGGTTGATCTCCTTCAATAGGTAAACCTGATTCTTGATTAATTCCTCCTTGTTCTTCAAAATGACTGTAACGACTTGTCATTTTTGTACCACCAAGAGAATCATTTATCCACCACCAACCATCTTGCCAAATATTAACAGTTCGTGTATATTTGCGGAAATTAGCTATATTATCGCCATATCTGACCTTAATCACACCATCTCTGAACAAATACCTTGTACCTTTCCTTGCACCCATAGGTATGGCACGGTGCACTATAATCTTATCAGTGCCACCAGTCACCTTCTTCTCTAAACTCACTCCACTTTCATTGACAACTATTCCTTTTCCAGGTTTGACCTTCATTTGGCCATCGGCAAATTCCAAACCAGATGGAGGGTCACCATTACCACTTTCTCCACCATCAGTAACATCCACTCCAAACGCCAAAATGCCATCAATCATGTCAGTCCATCCAAGACCACGCCCAAGTGCGGGCATAATCATTCCCCCATTACCAATAAATCCATCCCCAAACTCATAAGGAGTCCAAGGGATGAAAGTATTCAACGTAGAATCCCATTTGTACACAGGATGCCTGAAATCAAGGGAAATCTGATAGTTGGAATAAGCTCTTCCAAGATAAATAAACATACAATAATCTATTTTCCCCAAATCCTCATCAAGTTCCTGAACTATAGGTTGAGCAATATTGGCAATCGTGCACATGCTGACGGTACCAGGCACCTGTCTGACAGCAAGATACACCTCTTTATGGGGAGTCAGTGTTGTACCAGTGTTGAAGCTGTACCTCAAGTCCAAATCAATCTGCTGCCACAAGTTTCCTATTGCTGGAGTACCTCCAACAGCCACATCAGTAGTAGTATTGTAATAGAATATATCACCAAGCATGTCAAATGACTCAGTAGTCAGAGCTTTGCTCGTCCCTGTATTGTTGCTCACGGTGGTGGCAGCCAGAAGTTCATTACCACTGTGCTTAAAGCAAAGCATGTACCTGTGCAAGGCATTCTTCATCACCATGTTACCACTTCTCCGTCTTATATTATAAGCATCAGTATTTGTATTAACATCACCTGTATGAGTATTACCATTAGTCCTTGTGCTTTGGGCACCAGCCGCATACCACCAACCACTGCCATTGGCATTGAAATGAGAAGCAATGCTCGTGTGGGTGACAATCTCATCATAAAGCTCCACATTGCAGTTCCAGCAGTCTATCAGCCGCACAATCACAACAGCCGCATGAGTCTCTCCCCATGTTGAAGTGTCATTGGCACGGTTGAAACCCACAATACCTCCCTTTCCTGCGCTCAGTCCTGTTGGAGTCAATGTAGCATACTGAGAATTTCCAAGCAGATAACCATTTGTTTTATTTCCTGTTGCGGTAATGTCCCACCTGTTAAGTGATGGACCAGCTCCATTCAGTCTTGATTGATCCCATTCATAAGTCACAGTATAGTGCTTCAGAATATCCCTGTTACTTTCATCAAAAGCCTGAACGTCAAACTTTGCGCCAAACGCCACCGCACCAGTGCTGTCCACAGGATGACACTCCGCAAACCATTTAATCTTGTCATTGGTAGTGTTGGCCGCAGCATACACATGAGGATATACACGCATCTTCTCATCTTGGAATCCTGCACTTTGCCAGTCTCCAGCAGCCTCGTTGTAGAAATAAGCGGCGAACTTTCCAGCTTCAGCGGTATGTGTGAAATAAATCACATCATGCCTGTCAAAAGGACTTACCCCTGTCTGGTCAGGATCAGTCACATATTGAAACACACTGTGCAGTCCAGTTCCCTTCCCATATACCTTGCCCCCCACTACAATCAAGTGGGTGTCACTTGTGTAGTACACCTTGCCCGGGCATCTCATCGATGCACCCACAGCTTCCTTCTCAGTCAGGCTGGTGTCACACAGCATCTCTTTCACGCGCTCAACCAGTCCTTTCGTATATTGTTTTAATTCCATTCTAATCACATTTTAATTGTCACATCATGCGGCAACCACCTCGGCGAATATCTCGTCAAGCTCCGAGTTCGTCAGGAAGTCCGTCTTTTTCACATACCCGGCGAGCTGGATGTCAGAGTCGCCCATCTTCTCCCAGCCCCATGATGGGCTTTGCGTCGTGCCAAGGTTCACCCAGTACCACTCCTCATAGTATGTTCGGCCATCCACCGTCTTGGGAACCATGTAGATCACGCCCTTGTCACCCTCCGAAGGCAGGCTTTCACCGGCACCGAGCGGACGGCGTTCCTTGCCCTCAATAGCGGCGATCTGGTTGCCAATGGCATCAACTGCTGTGGCCAAGTCCGACACGGCAGCCACTACGTAGGCGGTGGTGGCCAACTGAGTCGTATTCGTACCCTTGGCGGCAGTAGGTGCCTTGGGAGTGCCGCTGAACGAAGGAGAAGCCAAAGGAGCCATGTTGCTGTTGATGTAGTCGCAACGATAGACCACATTGGCGCTGGCAGCACTCCCTGTCTGTTTCGTGTTCTTCACCGCGCTCGTCGGTAGTTTTCCGTCCAAAGCGTCACCAATGGCATCCGATATCTTCAGTCCCCCTTTGGCATCCTCCTCAAGTCCGTTACCCAGTTTCACCGAAATCTTGCCTGTCGAGTCCACATCAATCGTCCCGCTGCCCGAATACACATGATCCATCCAAGGGACGTTCACAACAGCCAGCCCGTTCTTGTCAAGCTCAACACCATAATAGCGGTCAGCCGTCGTGCTCTTGCTCTGAGGTGTCACCGCCCCTGTGTTGGTGTAAGGCACCTTCACGCCGCCAAGCTCGCTTGGACTGGCTGACCGAAGGGAAAACTCTAATTTTTCATCAGCTGTCCAGTTGATCGCAATTCCATCACCATAGTCGAAGTAGATGGCCTGAGTATTCCTGCGTGTGCCGTCAACCACCACGTAGGAATTCATCTTTCCCTCGTCTAATGTCAAGTTGCAGTAAGCTGCGCTGTACAACGCGCTCCCCACGTTTCCTTCCACCTTCTGCTGCTGGATAGCAGCAGTGGACACCTTGCCACCCAGCTGCTGCTGGATGCCTCCAGTCACTCCCTTCAGATACCCCAATTCCGTCGCCGACACCTCGCTCGCCGACACCTTGCCGCTCGAGTCGCTCTGCAGGGCGCGGTTATTTGTCAGGTTGCTGTCCAGGATGCTTGTCGCACCGCCAGTCACCTTTGTCTGAAATATCGATGTGATTTTCGACCACATCTTGCCAAGTATGTGCGACAGCCCGTTGCCATCAACACCTTTGCTTCCATCGTATGCCATAATCTTTTGTTTTGTTGGTTTATGAATAAATATATATCACACATCCGTAATCATACGGAACATTTCGTCAAGTTCCTGGTTCGTCAGATAAGCCACACGGTCCTGCTTGCCCTCAAGAGCATGGGCAACTGTCCTGTTCTGCACGGCATTTTCAGAGCTCACGCTGAGTTCCTTGTCTATCACAATCCCGTCACCGCCACCTTGACCGAGCAGATGCAGGAAGTCCTCATAACTCCCGCTCCAGCCCGTGGCGCGAACGAAGTCCTCAAACAGCTGCACACTGTCAGCACTCACACTCAGGACACCGTCTTCCGACATCTGAGCCAGCTCCATCAGACGCCGCTGAAGCTGGGAGTCAACAGACGAAACCCAATCCAGCAGTTCCGACCTCAGCGAAGCGGCGGCCGACTCACAGGCATCGGCGGCACTCTGCGCACGTATTGCGGCGTCACCCGCATTCACACTTGCCTGCTCTGCACGCACTCGAGCCGACTCAAGCAGACCAACGTCATAATCAACAACTCCCATAACGCCATTTTTATCAGATTAAAAAAACATTGTAAATCATTCCCAACCAGGGAGAGCACCGTCAGCAGGCAGATAGCCCCCATAGCACCACGACCACCAGAAAGCACGGTGGTAATTCCCGTCCCGCTTCACAAGACCCATCTTCAGCTCAAGCGTAATCACGTTCATCGTGGGGTTCAGGTAGCGCACAAGAGAGTAGCTGCCACCGTAGGGAGCAACCACCGGACTGAATCGGCCGTTCGTGTCACCGTCAACCGGAACCAGGTTCGGAAGCACCAGGCGCCAGGCGTCGCCACCGTCACCGTGGTTGGTGATCAGTGTCACACGCTTGCCCACAAGGCTCAGAAGCTCCTCCGTCGTGATCAGGTGGAGTTCACCACCGCTCCGGGTCCACGTGCGGCAGTAAGCCTGAACGCCATCATCGCCACCCTCAAGGTAGTAAGGCAAATACAAGTCATGGGCACGCGTAAGACGCAATCGCAGAACATTGCCGCAGCGCAGAACGTCAAGGCTGTCTGTATATTCGTTCGTCAGCTCCCGAAGCCCAGACACATACAGATGCTCGCCGTCAAGCTCATCCTCGCCGTTAATCACCAGGTCCGAAGCGTCATCCACATCCTGGATCAGGTTCTGCATCACGCTACGCAGCACGAAGTCACCCTGGGCGTTTTTCCACAGCACCCGCTGACCGTCTGCGTTCTCAAAGGCGATGTTCTCGCCGCGCAGGCGCAGGTCTTGGGCAATCAGGTTGATGGCTTCGGCAAGCGCGTCTATCTGAGTGCCGCTTATCCTCACATCGCCGACCATCCGCCCGGTCTCTGGGTCATAGCGAACAACCGTCCGGAGCTCGCTCGCCAGCGTGAACTTGCCGTCTTTGATGTAGCCGCCGAACATCGAAGCCATTTCCGGACTCGACAGCACACCGGCGACCGTTGGCACATCGGACAGCTCGGCATAATTGGCAAGAACTTCCCGCAGATATCGCTCTGCGGCAGCTTGCGTCAAAAGCCCATCGGCCGAAGCACGGCTCGAGAACAGAGTGGCGAAATCGCTCCTCAGAAGCAGCTCGCTCTGCTCAATGCCGAGAAGTGACCCCCAAGGATCATTCACGATTTCCGCCACACGACCCTCAAGCCTGTCGGACGACAGCTCCAGACTCCCTATCTGCTCGCCCATGTCACTGTGCGACTGATAGAGAACTTCCATGCGGTCTTCCAATACGCTCAGCAGGTGGCTCACCGTATCACCGCGGCTGCTGACCACCAGCTCACCACGCAGATAAACATTGTCAGCCCACAGACCCCAGCCGCTCAGGCGCTCACCGTCAACCACAAGGTCATCCAGGCAGCCCAGGCGCACACGCACACTCCCATGACCTACGCCCGTCACATCCGTCAGCATCTCGATCCGGGCACTCCCATCCTCGCTCGAGCTCAGGTAGATCAGCTGCTGCCGGCTCGTGTCACGGGTGTTGCCCCATTGCACCACCTCGTCGCCCACCTCCGGCACTGCTCCACGGAAGTCACTCTTGTTAACGAACACGTAGCTCACGTCACCGGCAGTCGACACCTCCTGAACCTCGGCCGACCAGCTCTTCAGACCACGCTCGGCCGTCCAGCGCTGGCAGCGCATCACGTCACCGCGCACAAAGCTGCAGCCGCCCTCAAAAGCCAGCTGCCACACCTCAAAGCCGTTCCCCGACCATTCATGGACTTCGCTCACTCGGCCGTTGGCGCTGCTCACCACCAGTGTGCCCCCCACACTCCGCACCTGCTCAACCAGCAGCTCAAACACTCGCATCTCGCGCCGCACAGTCAGCACGTCAGCCGTCAGGTGCCACAGGCCGTCATCTGCCTTCCAGATACGGAACCCGCTACCGTCCAGACCGTCAGAGAAAGAGGCGCCGCCACCTTCCCCAGAGGTGGGACAAACGATGTCGTTCGCTTCCAGCAGCCCACCCACACGAAGCCATTCGCTCAATGCAAGACTACGGAGCTCCGCACGCCCGTTGCCGCTCAAACGGCCGCGCTCCGTCCAATCCGCACCCACACCGTCGCTCAGCAGCTCCAGCAGCTGGAGAACGCCGCCAATACGGCCAATACGGCCAAGAGGAAGCACAAAGTTTCCGTTCACGTCCGTCTGGCCGTTCAGTTCCGTCTTCCCGTTGTGGGTGGTCTTGCCGGAGTGAGTCGTCACCCCGGAGTGGTAGGTGTCGCCGCCGACGTGCAGAT
>OMUD01000270.1 GCA_900314125.1 uncultured Prevotellaceae bacterium
GCAGACTCTTCTCCCATGAATCCACGCTTCACAAGCACACGTCCGAGCGCCCTCATGTCGATACCAGAATGTTCAAAGAAACGCTCATCTTCATTATCGACGAGTGCCCTTATGAGCATAGGTGGTATGGAATCGTAAGGCACCACAAACCTGTTGGCAGACGCATAGCTCCAAGTACCCATGAGTTTGTTGTCGTGGGTATAAACCTTCGATGCGAATTTGTTGACAGGATTTTCCAGTTCGGTAATAGCAGGAATGTTGCCGAGCCATCCTTTTGATATGGCATACACCGCTCCCACCATAGAGAGCATGATAATGAGAAAAAGACCCCAGACAATGATGAGTCCGACTTTAATACTTCTCTTTTTCTGCTTTTTCTTGTTTTTAGCCATTATGCCGCTGAATTCAAGTTATCTTATTGGAAAAAACGACCAATTTCCTAATGCGAATCAATTCAATTTGCAAATTTACTCCTTTTTTCTTGATTGACAAAATTCAAAAGAATAAATTTGCATCATTCCAAAAACCATAAAGAGCCACAAGAGCCAACCAATTTTTCATCATTACTAAAAATCTGGATGAGATTCTTTGATGAAGTTATAAAAAATGCTATATTTGTAAGATATTAGTAACTTTATGCCATGCAAACCATGGCAATCAGCAAACACAAAAGAAACGCAATGAAAAGAACCGCATTATTATTGGTCATAGCCACATGTTTTTCCGCCTCAGCTCAGGAAAGCCTTACTCCAGCCGTGCTCTCGAACTTGGAAAAAAGCGTAAATGTGAGTGGCGCAGAGAAAGCTATCCAGAACGCCATCCAGAGCAACGCCATCAACAAGATAGCCCTGAACGGGAACAACCGTCAAGCCACCGACACATGGTTTTCGTTAGATATCAAGGGCACAGGCATTTCTGACCAAGCCAGTTCTGGACGTTGCTGGCTGTTCACAGGATTGAACGTACTTCGCCAGCGCGCGATGAAAAACCTGAAAAACGAAGAATTCATGTTCAGTCAGGTTTATTTGTTTTTCTACGATCAGCTGGAGAAAAGCAATTTGTTTCTTCAGTCGGTGATTGACACACGTAAGTTACCGCTCGACAGCCAACAGGTGCAATGGCTGATGAGCAATCCGATTTCAGATGGAGGAACTTATACCGGAGTTGCAGACTTAGTGAGCAAATACGGCCTGGTGCCTCAGGACGTGATGTCGGAAACTTATGTATCAAACAACACCAGTGAGTTCAACGGCCACTTGAAGCGCAAGCTCCGTGAGATAGCCATCAACATCCGCGAAAAGAGCGAATCGGGCGCCAGCGTGAAAGATTTGGAAACCTACAAAATGGAGCAAATGAAAGACATCTACAAGATGCTGTGCCTTGCCTACGGTGAGCCTGTCAAGGAATTCCGCTGGGCTGCCAAAGACAAGAAAGGTAAATACCTGAATGCTCCAAAAGACTACACCCCACTGAGTTTCTATAAAGAAGTTTGCGCTCCGGAAGAAGATTTGAACGCAGACTATGTGATGCTGATGAACGATCCGAGCCGCCCATATAATAAAGTATATGAGATTGATATGGACCGCCACACCTACGACGGCCACAACTGGCTTTACCTGAATCTGGACATTGACGATCTGTCGCCGATAGCCATCGCCTCGCTTCAAGACAGTGTTCCAATGTATTTCAGCTGCGATGTTGGCAAGCAGTTGAACCGCTCCAACGGCCTGCTCGATGTGAACAATTACGATTATAACAGCCTTCTTGGCACCACGTTTGGTATGTCGAAAAAACAGCGTATTGAGACACATGATTCCGGTTCCTCCCATGCCATGACCCTCGTGGCTGTAGATTTGGATGAGAATGGCAAGCCATTGAAATGGAAGGTGGAGAACAGCTGGGGCAAGACCTACGGATATGCCGGCCATCTGATCATGACCCACGATTGGTTCCGTGAATATATGTTCAGAGTCGTGGTAAACAAGAAATATATCCCGGCCGACATTCTGAAACTGATGGACCAGAAACCAGTGAAACTGCCAGCTTGGGATCCAATGTTCGGAATGGAGGAATAATCCACATCCGAAAC